>JAQYVK010000377.1 GCA_030145585.1 Desulfatiglandales bacterium
TCTCCAAAAGCGGCACCGGCGCCTTCTGCCGTGCCGCCGACACCGGAGTATAGGGTGACGTCTGTGAAGGTCCGATTACCGTTGTTGCGATACAGGATATTCGGCTCCAAACGGTTTACCAGATAGATATCGAGGTCCCCGTCGTTATCGTAGTCGGCAACCGCAGCAGCCACGCCCGTTCCACCGTGGCCCAGGCCGGAACCGGATGTCCCATCAACGAAAGTGCCGTCTTTTTTGTTGAGATGAAGTGAGTTGGGTAGAGCATTATTTACCACATAGAGGTCTAAGTAACCGTCATTATCAAAATCACCGAAAGCCACTCCGGCCCCTCTGCTTCCCTTGCTCACATCACTCTCACGTGCGACATCGCTGAAAGAAATCCCCGTAGACCCTAAAGCGATCGAGGAGAACAGGAGAAGGAAAAATGAAAGGAGACTGAACAAGTATTTTGGCATCTATTGTTTTTCCCTTAACAATTCAAGGTGGACCTCTTGTTTAGTAAGCCATGTGATGGGTGTTGATTTCTGTCCACCGAGTAGAATGTTTATACTCGTCTCCGGGTTGAACCAATGCCGGACCCGACCCCCCGTCGACCTGGATTCGTTGAGCTCGCTTTTCATCTTGACTTCGAGCAGGATGCCGTCGTCGAGGGAAAAATATAGGTCTCCGGAACAGGTGCCGTCCCCTTCCGTATAGTGCTCTACCGCCTCGGTCGCGATCGCCCCCTCTGTGCTGAATGTGGCCTCAAAACCGACACGGGCGGCCCGATGCCCCTTCCTCTCAGTGTAATCGATCAGAGAATACTTGATGTTGGTCTTAACCGTCATCTCCAACTCATACTTGAGGGTCGCTATCCCGCGGATTGGGAGCGCCTTGGCGCTTTCTATGAAGATGTCATCCTTTAATTTCCATTGATCACCTTTTTTGAGCAATCTCATGGGAAACTGAGGATATAGCATGGTCAGGGTGCGGTAAATGTCGAGAGGGGGTCCGCTTAAGTTGTCGCGATGGAAATATATCGAGCTGAAATGGGGGATCCCTCTTGCTTCCGCGACCTTCCCCAAGACGTTTACCCTGAGGTGTCCTGTATTGCCGATGATCTCCTCTCGCTTATAGGCGGAACCCCTGCTGGGCCCATGCTGGTTCCAGTTGATTTCATCGACAGTGAGGGCGATATCAAGGAGACCATCAGATTCGCTTTTCACCCTCTGGCTGATTGTCAAAAAGTCCTCGGTTTCTTCCAGAGGCCCCAGCTCAAAAACGGCTTCAGGCCGGGATCTGGACGTCATGGTCAAGCCATACTTCAGTTTTGGATCATGCGGTTTATAATGCAGTAAGGTCGAATCAACGGCGAGGGCATTAACGGATATGGCCAAACTTGATAGAAGGATAGCGAAGATAATAAAGAGGCTTGCCGGTTTTTTCATGGCCTAGTTCTCCCCAACTATCCCCTCGATATCGCTTATAAAGACCGATTTATCCCGAAAACCGATATATTTCTTGCGTATGTTTCCTTGCTTGTCGATAAGGACCGTGGTTGGAAATCCCCTGACCTTCCAGTCCCTAAGTAGCTGTAGTTTTCCAAAAAGAACCCTATAATTGATCCCCACCACTCGGACTAAGGACTCTACGGGCGCCAGCATCGGATCAATGGAGATGCCGACGATCTCAACATCTTTATGATCACTCAATCGGTTGTTCGCGGCGATAAGGTGCGGAAACTCCGCACGACAGACCTCTCAGGTGGTTGTGAAGATATTGAAGAGCACGACCTTTCCCTCAAAGCCGGATAGGGTTACATCGTCACCTTCCATGTCTTTGATGTCTTTGAAGGAGAAACCTGGGGCTTTCTCCAATCCCTTGCTGAGCGCAGGGACTCCCCACAAGAAAACTAAAAGTAACATGATCCACACTATGGGAAATATTTTTGAGTCTCTCCTCATTTTTTAAGGGGTTCCTCCTATAAAACTATTTGGCTTTTAATGGATAGGTTGTCCGTTTAAATTTTCGCGAAAAGCTGCTATAGAGCGTTCCGCTCAGTCAGCAAGCTATAAAAAAGTGAAGCATCTTTCTCTCTGAAAGAATGAAGAAGGCATGCTCCCACAAAGAGGGAGCATACCTTAACGTTCTTACATGCCTTTTAACCAGCCTTGCTTCTTCCCAAGTTCGGTCAAGAACTCATCGACCTCACCAAAGCGATACCAGAAGGCAAAGAAGATGACCTTGCCCTCCTGGTCTATGATGGTGACACCGTTTGGGGGGCCGGCATAAGAATCGGCGACCGGAGAACTGCCAGGTTTGCCGGGGAGCACTTCATCAACCAGCGTGGTGATGATTTGATCCTCACCGGTGACGATCTGACTTAACTCCTGACTGTATGCTGCCCTGTCATGCCTCTCCTGGGTGTTTTTCGCCTGCCATTCGAGGTGGGCTTCCCTGCCGTAAACGAGAAACATTTTTACAGGCATCCCGGTATACTTGTTATCCCATTTCTTCGTTAATTTTTGAGTGGCTGCAACCTGCGCCAAATAAGGCGTTCAGGTGGAGCTTCCCGTTTCAAGAACGATAATCTTTCCCCGATAATCGCTCAGCTTATGGGTCTTTCCTTCGAGGTCCTTCAGCGTGAAATCTGGGGCCATGATCGCCTTCTCTTTGTACATGCCGAGTTCTTTCCCTGTAAGGGCAAGGGCGGGCATGCTGAATACGACCAACAGCATCAATGCCAGTGACAGGCTGAATATGGTTTTATATCCCTTCATCCTATTCACCTCCTTCTAAAATTAGGTTAATGTGATTGATTCAATATGAAATGGTTCCAGTTACTTGACCAGCTTACTCATAGCCTTTTTAACC
>JAQYVK010000378.1 GCA_030145585.1 Desulfatiglandales bacterium
AAATCGGCTGCCGGATCCTTTACATAATTCTCATAGTCCTCTTTGTGTGCTTCAAACCATTCCTTTCGATTGTTTTTCTTGAGCCCTTTAAAAAATGCAATCATCTCTTTCGGAAAACCTTTGAACCCGCTCATCATGTCCTCCCTTGATCATTCATGTGTAGCCCCCCGACAAATCTTCAAGGACACCGCTGTCAAAACGAAAAGAATAGGAACGTCGAACTCGCCAGAGGCGAGCAAGCACTTGTCAGCCTCCGGCTGATCCAACGTCCAACGTCGAATTTTGAATAAGGCATGCTAAAATTTTTAATAAAATAGCCGAGCGACACGCGGCGCAAGCGCCTGCGCTGCGCGAGCGAGTTCATCATTCGATGTTCAATGTTCAATGTTCGATGTTGGACGTTCAAAAAAATGCTTTAATCTGCCGCTAACGAGCATTTTTTCTCGCCGGAACGGGTGAACCTTTCTGGGTCCACCACCAGAGGCGGTGGGTTTATTACAACTAAAGGGTGATTATCCCCTCCATGAATTTCACGGCGCGACCCGCTATCACAACCCTATCACCACGATCTTCACAGAATAATTCCCCACCCCGGTTGGAAACCTGGAGGGCGTGAAGTTCTTTCTTGCCTAATTTATGCGCCCAGTAGGGGATAAGGGCGCAGTGGGAAGATCCTGTGACCGGGTCTTCCTTGATCCCAAACTTTGGGGCAAAAAAACGTGACACAAAGTCAACGTCCTTTCCCTTGGCGGTTATGACTACACCACGCAGATCCAACTTTTCCAGTTCTGCCATGTCCGGCTTCATGGCTTTTATGTCGTCTTCATTTGAAAATACCACGAAATAATCTTCAGAGCACAATATTTCCGATGGCACGCCTTGGAGACCTGCCTTTAATGCATTTGGGGGCTCACAAGGCATGGGCGGTTGTGATGGAAAATCCATAGCAAGCAGATCATTCTCTTTTTCGACAATGAGCTCTCCGCTCCTTGAATTGAACCGGATTTGATTCACGGGCACATCAAAATATTCAAACACGACAAAGGCGGTCGCCAGGGTGGCATGCCCGCACAGGTCTACTTCTGCAGCAGGTGTGAACCATCGAATGTGGTATCCGTTGCCCTCGGGGACAAAAAACGCCGTCTCTGAAAGGTTGTTCTCTTGGGCAATCGCCTGCATCAGAGAATCTTCAATCCATGTTTCGAGAGGACAGACCGCGGCAGGATTGCCCGAAAAAACCTGGCTGGAAAATGCGTCAATTTGGTAAATGGGCAGCTTTTTCATCTTCGTTAATCCCTCCTAACTTCATTTCTGGGATAGTTCAGGATCTATGATATTCCCATAATATTGCCGGGAGGGCAATATGCTTTTGAAACAAAGGAGGCCTGCACTCCAGGCCTGGTTGTGTGCCCGAAAATTGCCTTTTTCATTAGAAGAACCTCTACATTTGGTGGGGTTCTTCACTTGACTTTCGAATGAGGGTCCACATAGGATAGGCCCTCCTGAAAAATCCCGACTTCTGTTGGGATTCTTTTTGCTGTTTACGGCGCGCTGCGGCGCGAACAACCCCTTTCCTGCTGAAAGGAACTTTCAGTATGAATAATGCTTTCAGCCGGAAAGCCTGAATGGCTATTCTTATCTGTTAGAGGAGAGAGTTAATGGCCCCAGAGTCAAAAGCTGAAAGATCCCCACTGTTTTACGGCTGGTATATTCTCGCTGCCTCTTTCGTCATCCTCTTTTTCAATGCCGGGGCCAGGTCTTCCATCAGTGTCATGTTCAAACCGATTGCCTCCGAGTTCGGGTGGAACAGAAGCACGGTCTCTTTCGCCTTCTTCCTCCAGATGGTCTTCTTTGCCATCTCTCTGAGTCTGATGGGCCGGTTTTATGACCGCTATGGTCCGAAATGGGTCATCATTATCTCGACCCTCTTTATCTCCATAGGATACATGTTTATTTCCTTAATTGACAACCTTTGGCAGTTTCTTCTTTTTTACGGTGTCATTGGGGCTATCGGTCTGGGCGGTACATCAGTGCCTATTTTTGCCGCCCTTTCGAGCAAATGGTTCGAAAAGGGGCGTGCTCTTGCCGTAAGTCTGAGCCTTTCAGGCAACTGCCTGGGGCAGTTCGTCTTGGTTCCTGTTATGACCTTTTTCGTAATCAACTATGGCTGGCGAATATCACATTTTTTAATCGGCATTGTCATGTTGGTGGTGAATATCACCCTGGCACTACTTGTCATTAAGGGGGACCCGGAAGACCTCGGTCAAAAGCCCTACGGTCTCCATGAAGAAACTGTCCCAAAAGAACAAGGTGAATTAAAGACCCCAGGTGTTCCCCAGATAGATATGCCCCTGACCGAAGCTATGAGAACCCGCGCCTTCTGGCTTATTTTCACCTTTTTGTTCTTTTGCGGTACTGCGGATTTTATGGTCACAACACACCTCATTCCCTTTGTAACTGATTATGGCATTTCTCCAACAACGGCTGGAAATATGCTCGCCTGGTACGGCCTGATGAGTATGGCCGGTATTCTTGTGGCCGGCCCCATTTCAGACAGAATCGGGAATAAGATTCCTCTCAGTATTGTCTATTTTCTTCGGGTCCTGTTGCTTTTACTAATCGTAAGATATCAAAGTCTGGTCTCTTTCTATGTCTTCGCCTTACTCTTCGGTTTCACTTTTCTTATAAGCGCCCCCTTATTGCCCGTTCTGACAGGAAAGCTCTTCGGGTTCTCCCACGTGGGTCTCATTTCAGGTTTCCTAACGACTTTTCACTATTTGGGTGGTGGTCTTGGGGCTTTTGTAGGAGGCTTAATCTTCGATAAAACGGGTGGTTACCAGATTGCTTTCCTTCTCCTGGCCATGATGTCCCTCGTTTCGGCTTTCTGCTGTACCTTGATCCGGGAGGAAAGGCATTACCCAAAACTGAAGCGTCCCAATCACCAGGTTCCATCTGAGTAAAGAACCCTGGAATTTTTATCTTGACGCCAAAATATCCCAGACTACATTATATGTAGGGGATGATGCAAGCCCCTGTATGTCTTTAAGTTTATATGGGAAAGATTAAGGAATTATTAATTCGAAGGGAGCACGTTATGACAAAAAGAATAGCGCTCTTTGTTATATTTTTTATTTCCCTTTCAAGTGGAAATGCTTTTGCTGCCTTCAAATGCGGTCGGGAATTGATCAATATTGGAGATGATAAAATGGAGGTTCTCCTAAAATGCGGAGAGCCGAGCTTCTCTGAATTGACAAGCCTTGAGTCGGGGAGGCGGTACGGCGAGGACCTAAGATTTGGAACCAACTCCCGCAGAACGACTTATTTCGTTCAAAAGTGGTATTATAATTGCGGGCCCCATGAATTTATCAGGATTCTGACGTTCCGTAATGGCAGGGTTCGTGATATCGAAGCGGGATATTACGGCAGTGGTGAATCGGACTGCCGCGGAGCCAAAAATCGAACTGAAAACCCGGGCTCCCTTCCTCCTGCCTATGAAACTAACGATCCTGCTTACTTGAGTAACCCTAGGCAGGGAAGCATCTCGGTTTTTGGTTATCCCCATCTCGCCACGGTCTACCTTGATCAACAGGTTGTGGGGGAGGTCCCTTTCACCCTCGATAATGTAAGACCGGGGCCCCACACCCTCATGATAAGAAAAGACGCATATAAAGCCTGGACAAAACTTGTCACGGTCAAACCGGGTGAAACCCTATACTTGGAAGTCTTCCTCGATAAAGATCTGTGAAGTTAAGCACCCGGATTAAGAACATGCCTTGGGTTTGAATGGCCTATCGGTAGCGATTGATTTCACTTCGCAGGTTATCGGTCTCTTGCCGCGCCGCTTTCGCAAAGTCCGGACCTGAGTCTGCATACATAATACCCCTGGAAGAGTTAATGATCATACCGCCCCCGCTATTGGTCTTCCCGTTGATAACCGCCGCTTCAATATCTCCCCCTTGAGCCCCAATGCCGGGGACAAGAAAAGGCATCTCACCTACAATCCCACGAATCGTTTTCAGCTCCCTCGGATACGTTGCCCCCACGACCAGAAGGACATTGCTGTTACCATTCCATTCATTGGACGCCTTTTCGGCGATGACTTCATAAATTTTTTTACCCCCGGTTTCCAGGTCCTGAATATCGCCTGCACCGGGATTGGAAGTTCGGCAGAGGATGATGACTCCCTTGTCTTTTCGCTCCAGAAAGGGTTCCAGTGTATCCCCGCCCAAATATGGATTTACAGTTACCGCATCTGCCCCGAATTTCTCAAAGACCTCCTTTGCGTACATCTTCGCTGTACTTCCAATGTCACCTCGTTTTGCGTCGAGAATAACCGGAATGCCGGGATAACGCTCATGGATGTAATCAATGGTCATGATGAGTTGAGACTCAGCACTTTGCGCTGCATAATGGGCAAATTGAGGCTTATAAGTACAAACCAGGTCTGCTGTGGCATCAACCAACGCCTTGTTAAATTCAAAAATCGGAAACTCAGCGGCCTTCAAATGCGCTGGGATTTTTCCTAGATCAGGATCCAATCCGACACAAACCAGAGAATCTTTTTCGGTCCAGCCGTTCTCAATCATCCTGTAAAAATCCATGCTTACTCCCCGTCCGCTCTCTCCTTGGACCTAATCATAACGCTTGGAATTCTATTCAGGCCTAACGCTGTCGGGGTTTCAGGATAACTTTATACCCCCTCTGCCCGTCTGTGGAGATGAAAAGTCTGGAGACACCTCCAGATTCCGCCCTGCCTTCAACCCAGAGCTCAATATGATCCACTTGGTAGTCCCGACTGTCTAATTCCTTTACAAATTGTGACAACCCTACCTCCATATATTCGTTCTTCGCATATTGCTCCTTTTTAAAGACAACAATCCAACTTTTCCCATCCGCCGACTTCTCTTCTGTCACTTCAATATTCGGGAACATCAATCTGACTTCCCCTGCCCGGCTGATGGAAGGCATCGCCACAAGTAATCCGACAACCAATAGTAAAATGTATAATGTATATTTTCTCATCATTCGACCCTCCTTTTTAAAAGTCCTGAATTACAGGCTCGTAGTACTCCTTGGGATGTTGGCACGAAGGGCACTTCGGGGGAGGTTCCGTACCATCATACCTGTAGCCGCATATGCTGCATTTCCATGCAATCGGCTCATCTCTTTTAAACACGGTCCCTGTCTCGACCATCTCCAGAAGTTTCTTGTATCTTTCTCTATGATGTTGTTCTATTTTACCTATCTGTTTAAATAGAATGGCGGCGTCTCTATTACCCTCTTCTTCCGCCTCTTTTGCAAAGGTAGGATACATCTCGACTGTTTCATAATTTTCTCCCCCGATAGCCTCCTTTAGGTTGGCAGATGTATCACCGATGCCGTCGAGAAGTGATAAATGATCTTTTGCGTGCTGTTTCTCATTCTCTGCAGTTTCTTCAAAAATTTTTGCGATATAATGAAACCCCCCTTGTCTTGCCACCTCAGCGAAAAATGTGTACTTGTTTCTCGCCTGGGATTCCCCCGCAAACGCTGCTTTTATGTTCTCCTCAGTCTTGCCCATGGTTCTTCTCCTTTCCTGTTTTAGCGCTTAGAGCCCATTTCTTGACGAAACCGTCCTTTTCACAGTTGATGTCATCTTTATAGTTATCAAACTACTTTGGAGTGGATTTCTCTCCACACTCTTTAATAAGAATTCATAGCCCATATTCCGCACCAGGTCAAATCAGATTCGATTATTAAAGAAACTTCGCGATCGAATATCAGGGTCTTCCCGCCTCAATAAGGCCCACCCCACCGTAATGGGTCCACGTCCAGAGGACGTGGCCTTCATTTGCCCCTATGGGGAGGCTGCCCATGAAAAATATTGGAAATTAATTTCAAATGCCAAAGCTCAAATGTCAAATGAATGTCAAAGGCCAAAAAAAACGTGATCTGCTTGACTTTAAAATCATGAATCCTCGTATTTTGCACGATGATGAATGAACAAATGGATTTGAACGTGGAGTCCCCAAATTGAGCCGCCTTTTTAGCCTTCCGGCGGATATTTATTGTCCGCTTGGATAGCTATTTTCTGTAGATAGATCTTAGCAGAATTCCCGACTGTTGATAGGAATTTTTTACGGAATCATTATGCATTTAAACATTTGGATTTGATTTGTTATTTGGATTTTGACATTTGTCATTCTGTCCCGCGATTATAACCACTGTGGTGTATCTATTAATTTCTGACTCCGCCCGGAAAACGTTGGCTTAAAACCAAAATAAGGGCCTACGTCTTCCCCTCCCAATTAACAACGATGCCCTTTTCCAGGTTCACAATTAAATTGTAACCTTTTGATCCCCGACGACCATACTTCCAAACTGCCTTCTTTTG
>JAQYVK010000379.1 GCA_030145585.1 Desulfatiglandales bacterium
GCCATGAAATACTACAGAGAGGACTTGGCACTCGGACTGGCCGATGAGGTGCCTACCAACACCTGCGACCTGGCGACCCGTCAACACATGGTCACCTATACGGTTTCTTTCGGTGCAACTGGGACCCTCACACCTCCTGAGGATGATCCTTGTTTCCTAAATGACACGACGCCCATACCGGTATGGCCCGATCCCATTGATGAAACTGACCCTGACTTGCGGAACAAGCACAGAACAGACGACCTTTGGCATGCGGCCGTAAATGGGCGAGGCCTCTTTTTCACGGCATCACCTCCTGAAGACCTGATCGAGGCACTTAAAACCCAAATTCAAAATATTATTTCAAGATCAGGATCGGGCGCTTCCGTCTCCGTGAATGGAGAGGAACTCCGCTTGGGCACGGTCCTCTATCAGGCGAGTTACAATTCTGACGATTGGACAGGCGATGTCACGGCTTTCCTGCTCGATCCACGTACCGGTGAGGTACTGAGAGAGGCTGATAACATTCTGTGGAAAGCCTCCGATGAATTACAAGCCATCCGTCCGGATGACCGGAGAATCGTGACTTACGACGGTACGACAGAGGGTATAACCTTTCGATCCACCCAACTGACACCGGCTCAAAAGACGGCACTGGATCCGAATTGGGAGACGGACACGGCTGCTCCTACCACGGTCGAGAAAATCGTGGATTATTTGAGAGGCCTGGAAATAAGCGGCTTTCGACCCCGGACAAAAAAATTGGGTGATATTGTGCACGCCGGTCCTTTACTCGTGGGCAATACCCTCTTTGTCGGGGCCAATGACGGCATGCTTCATGCCTTTGATGCGGTCACCGGTCTTGAACGCTTTGCCTATGTGCCCAATCTGGTCTTTAATAATCTGACCCTCCTCACAAGAAATGATTATGAGCATAAATTCTTCGTGGATCTGACCCCAGTGGCTATGAGAAAGGTGGGGGATGGCGAAATAACCCTCCTGGTCGGCGGACTGGGCAAAGGGGGTAAGGGCTATTATGCCTTGGATGTGACAATTGCGGATAGTTTGGATCCGAGCACTACGGAAGCGACTGTTGCAAATATGGTATTGTGGGAATACCCCAGGCAGGGGACTATTGACGATGATCTGGGATTTACCTACAGCAGGGCTTTGATTGTCAGATCCCATGTGCCTCACCCTGATGATGCGTCACTCCCTGAATGGGTCATCGTCTTTGGGAACGGATATAACAGTACCAACGGTCATGCTCTCCTGTACATTCTGGATCTGGAAGGCAATCTCATCAAGAAGATCGATACGGGTTTCGGCGGCGACAACGGACTTTCCACCCCGTCGTTGGTGGATGTCGATGGTGATTTCATCGTCGATTACGCTTATGCCGGGGATCTCAAAGGAAATCTGTGGAAATTTGACTTGACCGATTCAGATCCCACCAATTGGGGGGTCGCTTTCGGCGAGGATCTTAACGATGATGGGTCTATAAATTTCACTGACGGAGATGCGCCCCAGCCCCTCTTCCAGGCCACGAATCAACCCATAACCACCAAACCGGATGTCCTAAGGCATTGTGAAAGACATGGCTTTATTGTTGTCTTTGGAACAGGAAAATTCTTGAGCACCGCCGATCGTTCCAATGTCGAAGTCCAGACCTTGTATGGTGTTTGGGATTATGGGGATGATGAAGATGACAGCGAATTTCTGGGATCTTTCGACAGAACAGACCGGACACTCTCCAACCAGCCAAATAACGTCACCTTGTTGAAGCAGATTGTTGTCAATTTCACAACCATATCGGGCATTGAGTTTAGAGTCTTGAGCGATTTTACCCCCATATGGGCCACCATCGATGACCTGGACGGGGGACAAAATTCCAATCCCGGCTCAGAGGCCTGTGACGATGAGGTGGACAATGACGTGGATGGATTGACTGATGAAGCGGATGAATGCATCGCCCATGCCGGGTGGTACTTCGACCTCCCCAGTGATGGGGAGCGGGTTATTAAAGATCCCATGATCAGGGAGGGAGCTGCCATTGTCCTTTCTCTCATCCCAAATGATTCCCCCTGCTCCGGTGGTGGGAATTCTTTTTTTTATGAGATAGACGCGTGTACGGGGGGGAGACTAGATTTCCCCCGATTTGATATTAATTACAACTTCGCTGTTGATAATCGGGATCGGATCAATATCGGCACCCAAGAAGCCGAAATGGTTCCCCCCACAGGGAGAGGCTTTGCGGGGATTCTCAATCCCCCTGCCATAATAGGCGGGCCTGGTGAAACGGAGATAAAATTATTCAGTTCCTCCTCCGGGGCCGTTGAAAAGGTGGTGGAAGTGGGGGAGAAAAAGGGGATTTATTATTGGATCGAGCGGTGATTGAGGATTTACTATGAGCTTTCTTCTATGCAAACATAATATTAAGGGAACATGGCTGGGACTCCTGGGTCTCATTTTCCTTTTCTTTCTTGCGGGGGTGTCTTACGGCCAAGCCCCGGAGCAAAAATTTCCTGACTACTATCCCGACACCTTCAACGCTATCGGGAACATTGACAGGATCGCTGAGGATGAGATCGTAATCGGGGATACCCTCTATAGGCTTTCTCCCCATGCGACATACCACACCCCTACGATCAAAGATGCATCCAAGGTCCTGTTTCCAGTTGGAAGCCTCGTGGGGTTTATAACCACTTCGAAACGTGAAGTGACCTCTCTCTGGTTGATCGAATAGGATGAACCTTTTCTGAGCTTTTCGCGTATCCCCCTTATCCATTGCGAAAATTTATAAATGTAATCTTACTCTGATTGAGCTAAAGTCGAGGATGCCCCTTGAAGATCCCGTCCCACGGGGAGACCCAAGGCGTCATACTCGATTTTGCTTAAGCTCAATGAGGGGCTTACTTTTTTGGGAGCTCTGGCTCAATGCCCGTCTTTTTATACTGGGCAAGCCATTTCTGAGCTTGCTCCATCGACGGTTTCCAACCCCTGGGGCCTAGACCGCCCGCCACACCCAATCTGCCGTCTTTGCGAACAAGGAAAAGCCGGTTCGGGTGAGCGTCATATGCCGTATCTACCTGGTTGTCCATCTTGTCGATAATAGACGGAATGGTGAGTTTTCCCTCATCTATCAGCGTCTGGGCGACTGAGCATCGCTCCCCGTAGGTTTTATGCTCCTTGATGCCTTTCTCAATAGCATATGGCACCGGGCGTCGGTCATCAATGGCATGGGCTTCGCTGATATAGACAATTCGAAACTCGGCGATATCTTTGTAGTCCTGATATAGTTTTTCCATATCGTTCACCGAACGATAATAGGGAGGTCAGGTATAGCTGCCGAAGAGGAGGACGACAGGCCTTGCACCTTTGAATGTCTTCAGTTCAAACTCTTCCTTTCCGTCTAGGGACGCAAGCTTAAAGGATGGGGCGACGTCACCCACCTTGGGACCCTTGTCCTCGCGGGCGGGTAATCCTGGGGGACGGCCGCCGCCACCTGGAGGCCTCTTATTGATTTCACTCTTTTCAATAAAGCCATCCTGATTCTCATCCACCCGATCGAACCTCTCATCACGACCCGGGAATTCATCTTTTGATACTTTACCGTCCTTGTCTTCGTCGAACCTTTGGAGAAACCTGTCGCCGGGAGAACTGCCCGTCTCCTCTGCAAACGAAACCCCCACGGCCAAGGCTAAAACGAGCAATGACACAATCAAGAGAAATGTTTTTTCTTTCATGGAATGCCTCCTTTTCTCTGTTAAATAAACGTCTCAAAATTTGCACAATTATTCATTTATCTGGCTGAACACGTCGGCCCTAAAGTGAGGGCCAAGTTTTCAAACCCTGTTAGCACCTATTTATTGAAATCACATCATGTCTGCGAAGGATTTATCTAACAAAATATTTTCGCCACCAAGACACCAAGACACGAAGTTTAATTATTATAAACATTTATTGTTTGTGTCTTGGTACCTTTGTGGCTATTCTTTCCGGTTTATCCGGGTTGGGCCTTTCTATTATATAGAATCAGTAGTGTCCGGTTAAGGGAATAAAAAGACTAGACCTGAACCCCCTAATTCGTTACAATGGGTTTGTCCATAACTCATAGATAACAAAAGGAGATTCAGGCCATGGCTCATTGTAATACACTTTTTCATACTATGCTAAATTTTATTCCAAGACATCAATTCACAGCTCTTGAAAAAAGACACTCAACAGGCCGAAGATCAAGATCTTTCAGTCGGTGGAGTCAATTTGTCCACCTCATGTTTATGCAGCTAACAGGCCGTTCAAGCCTAAGAGATGGCATCCAGTCCATGAACTCAAGGGCGG
>JAQYVK010000380.1 GCA_030145585.1 Desulfatiglandales bacterium
TATATTTTAGTTAGATTAAATTATTTACTAAGAGGAGCAAGATATTGTTTGCATTTCACACCACCCACTCGCTGCGCTCCTTAGAGACACGGAGGACACAGAGGAAAGTTCCTTTTTCCTGATCGGGAGACGACGATCAGGAAAAAAAGCTCAGCCCTTCGGGCAAATCCAACACCCCGCCAAACAAACACGTCTTTGATATTACCAGCGGGTGATGATTTTCATTTGCCGTCATCGGCCCGCCACGCCAGAGTGGCTCTCAGTGGCGGGCTGGAATCCCGGCAAATGAAAGATATAATCTCTCTGAGCCCTCTGTGCCCCGAGTGAGTGAAGCGAACGGGTGGTGAATGTAAAATATTTTACGCACTCCTTAGTAACTTGTTTCTAAAATAATTCGCGCGTCAACAACAACAGCCCCTTGTTTATATGCGAAAACGGGATTCATATCGATTTCTGCAATCCCCTCTGTTTTATCGACAAGTTCTGAAAGTTTTAGGAGCATGGCCTCAAGAAAAGGAATATCCGCGGGATCTTGTCCCCGATATCCTTCCAGTAATTTTTTCCCTTTGATCTCATGAATCATATCGGATGCATCGTTTTTATCGAGCGGTACGATTCGAAAAGCAACATCTTTTAACACTTCAACGAATATTCCACCCAGTCCAAACATAAGAACCGGTCCAAAGGAGGGATCTTGGGTCATTCCTATAATGACTTCAGTACCTGCTTGTGCCATCCCCTGAACCGAGATACCCTCGATGTCGGCATTGGGGAATTTGGCAGTACACGATGCCATGATATCGTCATAGGCTTTTTCTACTGCAGTCTTGTCCGACAGATTGACCTTAACGCCGCCGGCATCGCTCTTATGGGTGATATCAACCGAGGAAATCTTCAGAACAACCGGATATCCGATCTCTTCGCTCAATGCCACAGCCGCATCCTTGTTTGTAGCAAGCCGTGTATCCGTGCAATTGATGCCCGCCTCGGCGAGAATCTGTTTGGCCTCAATCTCGGTAAGAACGTGACGTTTCTCTTTCGTGGCCTTACTTAGGATGTCATCTACGATCATAAAATTCTCCTTATCTTACTGCCCGCTCTCAAAGCGAAATGTCTGGTCGGGATCGATGATCGCCAGAACACGCACAATACAGCCGTCTCCACCCACCCAGCGCCAGGGAAAGGCCATGAAAAAGCATCGCTTACCGGTTACTTTATCGAGATCTCCACCGAGATTTTCGATGCCGGGGATGCCACCCTTAACCATAAGGGTCTTGTGAGCAGGTTCCCAATCGGGGAAATCCTCTTCCGGATCACGGCCGGTTGCTTTTTTGTATTCCTCCCTCAGGTGCGGCTGGGATGGTCCGAGGCCATGATCCACCAGTTTGGTTGCAAGGGGATGATCGTTTGCCTGACAGCCGTACCCGACGCATTTTACTTTTTTATCCACCAGCCACTGGGCCCCCACCCCGGAAATCCCACAACCATAAGCGAAATATTCATCGCTGTCGGCCCATTTGTGATGAAATCCCGTGTTGATCATGACCATGTCGCCCTCCTTGATTTGAGGACTGGCATTCTCAAGATCCTCGGGGGTAATCACGCCCCATTTACCCTTGGGGATGGAAACCGCCACACCGGTACCGCACAAACGCCACAACTGGTAATCGTTAATGCCGGGGGAGTTTTCCGTAACGTGTATGGGCGCGTCCATATGGGTACACCGGTGCATGATCCCTTCCCATTGAACCTGGTGAAGCCCATCTTTGGCGTGAAATTTATTGACCGTAACATTGACACCAGGGGATGAAGGCCATTCCGGCATATGTTGATGGAAAGCGTGACTTAAATTATAAATTTTTAGGCTCATATTTCTTACTCCATCTATTAGTAGTTAGGTTGTTTAGGCTGTAGGCTATAAGCTATTAGGTCTTGCCTAAAAGCCTACAGTCTATTAGCGACTGTTAAGAATTAAGCCATACAGTCGCTTGCCTTCAGCCTATTTGCCTGACTTTCCTGCGTCGATTCGACATTTGCCTGTGGGATCGATTATGCCGACGAACCGAACCGGACAGGCATCTCCATATTCGAATTTCCAGGGGGTAGCCACGAAGGTGGCCCGTTTGCCTGCCAGGACATCCACATCGCCGCCAACTTGCTCAATGGTTGGAATATCCGCGCCTAAAAGGGTTCTATGGGCGATATTCCAATCCGGATGTTCATTTTTGGGGTCCAAACCGGTGGCTTTCTGATAATTTCCCACTAAGCGATTCATAAGTGGACCACCGCGATGGGCGCCTAACGATGTTGCCAGAGGGTGGTCGATTTGAGGCGTATCCACACCGATGAGCTTACAATCTTTTTTAACCAGCCATTGGGCGGCATCTTTTGTTAGCCCCGGCGACTCGCCGTAATACTCGAGGGCGTCCGCGTATTTATGATGCCATCCGGTCACGATTACCACAATATCGCTCTGCTGAACCCCAGGCGCGGCGGATTCTAAATCTTTGGCCGTAATCACTTCATAGCTCTTTTTAGGTATACTCAATACAACTCCGTTGCCGAAAAAACGGTCAACAGGAATATGGGCCAGATCGGCTGCACGTTGGACCAAGTGCAACGGCGCATTCATATGGGTACCCGTATGCATAACGGTGTTAATTTTCCATGCCGTAACGCCGTGTTGGCCATGTTTGACGCCTCGAAACATTTTCACATCATCCTGTCCGGGGTAGGATGGCACCCCATGGCCCCACTCGTGGCTCAGTTCAACCATTTGCAGCCCTGAATAAGGATCTGTTACTATTGTCATAATAACCTCTTTTTAAGCTTTTTTGATTTGTATTCTCCCATTCGGGAATGGGAGAAAATCCTCACATTTGGGTGAAGATTTGGGTTTTGCTCAATCTCATGTAATGGTGTCAATTCCCTTTCTTGCAGGATGGGTTGAGACACGAAACCCATCAATTTAGGCAAGGGCTCAGCCCAACCTACGCCTCCTCCTGTAAAACGATCTCCCCTAAATTCATGTCCAATCGTGTTTGAACCGTCATCTCTTTTGAATCATAACCCTCATGTTCCACGCGAATGGTATATGAGCTGTTGGCGGTCAGCCCTTCAAATTCAAAATCTCCATAATTGTCTGTTTCAATGGTTTTGCTTTCACTATCATGGATCAGCGTTACTTTAACCCCTTCAGCACACTCCCCTTGATGATTTCCAAATACCACTTCCCCGGCAATGAATCGCTTTGGTAAACCTATGTAGACCACTTTGGGTTTGAGCCCATACGCTTGTTGGAGTTCCTCGGTTTTATTTGTGTTCAGGACCTTAACAACCTCACTCTCCGGGTCATCCAAGTCCCCAAAAGTCAGCGCTCCGGTGGGACAGGCTTCCGCGCATCGTGGCTCTTTATAACCTTCATCCAAAAGATGAGCACAGAAAGTGCACTTCTGAGGAATATTCTTTTCCTCATTCCAGAATATCACCCGGTGAGGACAGGTATTCACGATCTCCTTTTTTCCTAGAGCCTTCTCAGGATCGATGAGCACAATCCCGTCAGACCTTCTTTGGACGGCACCGTTAGGAGAGGCCGCTATACAGGGAGCATCCCCGCAATGCAGGCAAGGAAGCGGTATGTAAGAGACCTTGACCTTCGGATAGGATCCTCTCTCCTTTTCCCCAATTTGCATCCAGTACTGTCCATGAAGGGGCTGTGCAGCAGAGTATGGAAGATAGTCGTTACCCGCATATTCATCCCTACAGGAAAGGAAGCAGTTGTGACAGCCGTTACATTTATTGACATCTATGACCATACCATATTTAGCCATGGTTCTTAACCCTCCCATTTCTCAATTTCGATGAGGCACGAATTGGGGGTCATGCCGGGTGCGTTTTTCGAGAGCATCCTTGAGGACGTGAGCAAGTTGACACACCCCCCTCGATCCGTGGAGCCCGGTTTACCTTTTTCCAAGGGATCATATTTAGCCGAAGAGGCATAACTGTGAATGATACCGGGTTTGATCCGTTCCGTAAGGACGGCGATACAAAGCACCGAACCCCGATCATTGTAGAGCCTTACTATATCACTGTTTTTGATACCCCTCGTCTCTGCATCCGACGGATGGATGCGAACGGGCCACCAGGCATACCTATCTTTTATGATCCTGTGGATAGGAATCTCATCCAGCCAGGAAGTATGCTTGTCGTAATGGGTGTGAAAAGAAAATCTCGGGTGGGGGGAGACGAGCTGGAGTGGGTATTTCTTGAAGAGCTCCGACCGATGTCCCTCCCAGCTCGGGATGTATTTCGGCATGACGGGTCTTTCCTCATCATCCGGGAACCATTCGCTTAAGCTTTGTGAAACGAATTCAATCTTCCCACTGAGTGTTCCCAACTCATTCGCCTTGCCGGTTTTACGTTTTGGATTCCCCAAATCAGGCGTATCGCATTCTCTCCCTTCATACCACCAGCGCAAGGAAGGCGTGGATTTGTAATCTTCGGGAAGGTTGGCGATATAGTAGCCCTTCTCGTTGAACTCCTCCCAGGTGATATATTTGGGAAGATCTGACAGATCGAAGAAGGCCTTGGCCCAATCCAGGTCCGTCTTATTTTCGGTAAATTCCTCCCCCATGCCCAATCTATCTGCGATGAGTGCGAGGATGTCATAATCCGATTTTGACTCCCACAAGGGTTCGATGCATTTTTGCTGGCGAACGATGATCCGGTAGTTACAACCGCTGCTGGCATGGACGGTATATCCGCCGGCAGCGCCCCATTCACCCACATCTTCCCGCTCCAGACTCGTACATGCCGGCAAGATCACATCCGCAAATCCCGTTTCACTGTTCCACCAACAATCCTGGTTGACCACAAATTCCAGTTTTGGACTTTGATACATGCGAACCCACTTATTTGTGTCGGACATGGTTCCCATGAAAGAACCGCCGTAGCGATAAAACAACTTAACCTCCGGATACCCCTCCATGGGATAAACGAAGTCGGTGCACTGCTGCTCGAGGGATTGCCCGCAAAACCCTTCCCCCCTCCAGTCGATGGGAGGATTAAGGATGGCATCAGGCAGAGTCAAGCGGTATAGCCGCTGTTCTGTCGGATTGTGGATCTGCTTGTCTGCCGCTCTTGAAGTCCCCATCCGGCCGTCAGGATCGGCGTACCCGGGGAACCATATGTCTGTGTTTGAAGGCGCGCCCATGGTCGTCCCCCAGATACTGACTCCCGGTTTCCCGAGTCCCTGCATGGCCTGAAGCAGCACCATCATCCGTGCCCATTCGGTGCCGTAGGCCTCTCGGCAGGCGCCGCCTTCACCGCCTCTTGCGCCAGCGGACAACACCGTCCTCTTGGAAGCCCATTCGCGGGCCAGGGCCCTGATCACCCGTGCCTTGACACCACACTCATGTTCGGCCCACTCGGGTGTTTTGGGCTGGCCATCATCACCCATGATATGTTTCCTAAAATCCTCGAATCCAATGGACTTGTTTTCAATATAAGCTTTGTCATAGGTATCTTCTGTAATCCACACATGGGCAATGGCCATAGCCATGGCCGTTCCGCTTCCCATCCTGATGGGTATCCACTTCCCCTCCATGGTTGCGGCCGTATAATTGTGAAAGGGATCGATAAAGACCATCTGAACCCCTTTTTCTTTCAGCCAACGACGCCAGATCGTAGAATCCTGGCCAGTGTAGGTCCCTCTGGTCGAGTCCGGATCATTTGACCAGTAAACAATCATTTCACTGTTTTGCAAGGCATCTTCCAAAAGATCGTATTGTTCCGGCATACCGAGTCGCCAGTAAAAGCCGTAGGTGTGTGTAGCACCCCAGTGCCACCCTTCCCAGCTGTCCGGATTGTCAAAAACGGGTGTATACTCCAGCATATTTAAAAATCGATACAAGGGCCCCATTTTGTAACCGACGACCCCCCAATTGTGATGAGAAGAGGTCATGCCGGTGATGGCCGGCCCTCCGTAAGTCTCTTTGACCCGTTTAATTTCACCCGCCACTACATCCAGGGCTTCATCCCAACTGATCCTCTTGTAGGGAGACTTGCCCCTGTTCTTTTGGTTTCTGTTCCCATTTGGATCAAAATCCTCTCTGATCATGGGGTACTTGATCCGGTCCTCAGAATACAACCTTTGCCTCTCTGCATGGACATAGGGGGAAAGGTTGAACTTTTTAGGGGGCGTATAGCTTTTCGCACCTGCATTGATTGTCCATGGCTTGAAATCCTTTTCATCTGCAACAAGCGGCCTGATCCTGACCACCTTTCCATCCCTGACATACACGGATATGGGTCCAGCGTTGGTACAGTTTGTAAAGACTTTCTCAGACATCATTTACCCCCTTGTTCATTTCAGCTAAAAAAACAGATTTGTCGTCTTAAAATGTCTTCTATCTCACGTTTTTTGAATGGTGGTCATTCATAAACCTACTGCATATCCTTGCCATTAGCGCCCAATCCATTCAGCGAGAACCGAACTAGATGCGTGATTAATCTGGTTTTAAATGCGTTGTCATATTTTTCCCCGGTAATGTGTGTAATCATGGGACGAGAATAATTAAAGTAAAGTAAGATACCGAATATACTTAGTATGTCGAGAGTGAAGCTTTCCTCATTTGAATGCTCGGGGAAAAATGGTTTTAAATGTTGTTGTAAAATTCTGTATAAGGGGCGCATCGTATGATCGGCCACATACTCAATCACCTCAGTAGGATTATTGATTTCTCTAATAATTAGCTGCCGGTGTCTCTTTAATTCTTCATTCGTCAACGGACCTTCCAAGTAGGCACTTGCAAGGGCCTGAATAACCAGGTTGGGGGAATGGGGCTCAATTTTGGACAGCTCTTTACTAAAACTCTCATACATTCTCAATTCTCGAGGCACCCATTGGGTCCTGAAAACTTCCATGTAGAGGTTTTTCTTGCTATTGAAATGATAATTCACTGCTGCCATGTTGCATTTGGCAGCCATAGTGATCTCTCGAACGCTGACGGCGTGATAACCTTTTTGGGCGAATAACGCTTCTGCCGTTTCTAAAATGCGGTTCTTGGTGTTGTTATTATTTTCTGTCATTTTCGGCCCAACTTTTCATACATTTGTTTCAAACAAATGTTTGAATGTCAAGCACACTTTTTCCTGGAATTGTTTTAGGTTCTGATCCGATCGTTGGTTATCAGAAATTTGCTCAGTCCAACATCTGGTGCAGTAAAACTTTTTCCGTTCCTGCTTGATGCATCCAATTGAAATAGTTAAAAAAATAGACGGAGATAATGTTAGGGGATGGTCACGGTCTGTTTTCTACAAAAACTTCAATCAAGTTTGGCTCTCTCGAATCCAGAGCCGATTTCAAGATGGGAGACAGATCTTCCGGCGTCCTGACTGCCACTCCATGCACCCCCATGGATCTGGCGAGCATGCAAAAATCCAGGACCGGCCCTTCCAGTTCCATTCCATCGTGTTTCTCATCGAGAGGATAGTCCCCCAACACCAATTTTCGGACGAGTTTGACCTGACGGTAGGTTGTCGATGATCAAATTTGTGAAAAATGCAGTACAGAAGTCGTAATTGACGAGCTGCACGTATCAGTCCATTTTCAGCTGTCTCCTCCGGTCATCTTTTCTATCGTTGCCAGCGTCGTCTTATACTGTCCGCCTCCGAACCCGGAGCTGCTGCACTGCGGGCCGGGGATAATTGTGTTGATCTGATAGTCCCACAAACCGAAAAGCTCCGGTTCCGAACCTTTGAGCTCCGGCAACCACCATCCGTGACGCGTCTGGATCTGGCCCGGTTTGACCCGGCGAGTCAGCTTGACCTTCCGCTTCACGCGACCCATGTCGTTTTTAAGGTAGACCCATTCGCCGTCATAGACATTAAACTGTTTGGCCGTTTCCGGATGGACCTCGACAAACGGATCCTTTTCCTTTTCCCTCAGCCAGGGAATCATGCGATGTTCTGAGTGAAAGAAAAGCTGGGTGCGGGAGCCGGTGATCATAATCAACGGATATTTTTCATAAAGCTCCGGCGTGGATATGGGGCTCTGGGGCGGTTCAACATAACGGGGCAATGGGTCCAGCCCCCACTCTTCGAACTGCTTGCAGTAAAGCTCTACTTTCCCGGTCTCTGTATTAAATCCGGCCTTTCCATCGGCTCTAAGATATCCCTTTTCGTGGCGGTTGTATGGCTTAAAGGGACCTTCTCCCGGCATGACCCAGCCCCCCTTCTCCGATATATCATCGAAGGTATGCCCGGACGGTGCAAGCCGCTCGTTGAACAAATCGATCACAGTATCCCATTGCTTCAACCCCTCGGGGTTAAAGCGCTTGGCCATTTCGAAATTGATCTCCCAGTCGGTTTTGCACTCCCCCACCTGTACATGCTTTTTGATAATCTGAAGCGGCGCCCACCAGGCCCTGAAACTGTTCTTTTCCGGAAAGGTGGCTGCCGGCAAAACGACATCGGCAAGGGCCATGGTCGTGGGGTTATGGAACAGATCCACAACGACAACAAAGTCCAGTTTTTTGAGAGCATCGTAGTGAAAACGCGCCCTGGCTGCCTGTCCGCCCAGGACATTGGCGGTTTGAATCCAGGCCCCCTTGATGGGATAGGGTTCCCCGGTGTCGATCTGGTCGATACACATATCCGGATGGGCCCAACCCCTGAAATTTTTCACCATGGGGTAGGTATCCGCGCCGATCCGCTTTTTGTTAAGCTGGGTGACCAAATCCTTACCATACAATTTAACCAGCTCTTCGGTGGACCATGGATATGCAGTAACACCATAAGCGGGTCTGGCGATCACATTCCCCCCGGGGATATCGATATTGCCGGTGATGGACCAAAGGCAGATAAGGGCATGGGCCACGGAGGTTGCCTCCGGTTCCATGTCCACGGGCACACCCCAGTGCAAAGCGCCCGGTTTGCTGTTTGCATAGAGACGGGCAGCTGCGACGATGCTTTGCGCTGGTACATCGGTGATGGCGGCAACCTTATCCACAGGATATTCTTGGACCCTCGCTTTTAGCTCTTCGAATCCGTAAGTGTAATTTTCAACAAATGTCTTGTCGTAAAGATCTTCGTTGATAATCACGTTCAGCATACCCAAAGCCAGTGCACCGCCGGTCCCCGGGCGAAGCTGCAGATGTTGGGCCGCACGCGTGGTTATCCAGGTGTGGCAGGGATCCACAGAGATAATTTTAGAGCCCAGTTTCATGCAGTCCACGATCCAGTGTCCCATGAACGCATCCGGGCAGCCATTCGGCGGGTTCTGGCCCCAGACCAGAATGGTTTCGGGCACTTTCCATTCCGGGTCGTTATAACGCTTTTCGGAATATTGGGAACAGTCGGTCACGGCAAAATCACCCATCACGGCCTTCATAGAGCCCAGCCTCGGCGTATAGCATGACTGGCCCGAAAGACCGAGTTGAACCCAGTTGGGACTCCCGAAACTATAGGTCAGAAAGGAGATGGGGCCCCCAATATCTCTTCCGGTGCCCTGGGCGAAAATAACGGCTTCAGCGCCATATTCTTCCTTGATGGCATTCATCCGCTGCTCGCAGATATCATAGGCCTCGTCCCATGAAATGGGTTCGAATTTCCCCTCCCCTCGTTCTCCTACCCGTTTTAAAGGCTGTGTGATGCGGTCCGGGTGATACATGTATTGTGTTAAAGCCAGCACGCGGGGGCATGACCGACCCTGATTAAAGGGGTGGTCTTCATTCCCTTCAATCTTGATCAGCTGACCATCTTTGACATAAAGCTTTTGGCCGCATCCCCCATGGCAACCGGGTCCGGCCGACCAGGCAACTGTCGGGAAAACTTCAACCTTTTCCATCTAAATCCTCCCAGTACGTTTTTATTTTTAACTCCGACCTCTGAACCTAACCGCAATTACAGTATATCCGGATATGGATCATGATCTTG
>JAQYVK010000381.1 GCA_030145585.1 Desulfatiglandales bacterium
CATTCCCTGGCCCAGACCTGATTGATCACGACCGGGGTTCCAAAGGTTCTGGTTTTCGCCAGCTGCAATTACTTCATCCTATTCAACCGAGTCGCGCCAGGGCGGGCTTCGTGCCTTGGTGTCTTTGTGGCTGAGCTTTTAAACTCTCATATGAAACATCAGTTTATAGTCAAAGACCATCACATCTTCATCTTTCTGGTTCTTGACTGTATAACGCCAGACCTGGACGCCTCGGTCAGGCTTGGTTGTCTCCTGCTTATCGATAACCTCGACCTCGACCCTGACGGTGTCCCCTATAAAAACAGGCTGGAGCATTTTCATATCATTTGCACCAAGCCACGCCATGGCAGAGTCTCCGGCGAAACCTTCCTTGCTCACAAGGCCGACGGCCAAAGCAAAGATAAGGGGACCATGGACAACCCTTTGGCCAAAGGTTGTCTTAGCAGCAAATTCTTTGTCCATATGAAAGGGGTAAAAGTCCATGGTCAGACCGGCCCAATTCACGACATGGGTTTCAGTTACCGTAATAGCAGCTGTTGGAAATATGTCTCCCACATTAAAATCATCACCATATTTATTGCGCTCCATTATTTCACCTCTTTCAAATCATTAGACGGGTTGAAATTGGGGAAGGGTAAACTCATCATTCAACTTCTCAAAGGTGACTTCAACAGGCATATCACAGGTTACCGCCTCCGGATCACAGCCGACGATGTTGGTTAGCATCTGGACCCCTTCCTCAAGCTTCACGACCGCAATGACATAGGGCATGTCGGTAATAAAGGCGGATGGCGCATTGTTCTTTACGACAGTGAAGCTGTAAACTTTGCCCTTTCCCGAAGCCTCCACCCAGTCCACTTGATCCGAAAAACAATGAGGACATGCTATCCTCGGATAAAAAATATGCTTATTACAGTCCTTACATTGTTGAATGATCAGTCTCTTTTCCTTGGCCGCCTCCCAAAATGGCCGTGCCCATGGGTTGACTACCGGAACTGGTTTCTCTGGGTTTTCCATTCTCATTCTCCTATTTGCTCAAGCCCATGTTGCTTGAGAGTATGTTGGATGTTGTAGGTTACATGTGGGTGTTAGTGAAGAACCCCGCCCACAGGGCGGGGCTTCTTCTTTTGAAAAAACCTTATATGCCTGGGGGCTAACACCCCCAATCACCCATTGTCCATTCATCCCCGTGCACATCACGGGGTATTCTGGTTTTTTCACATAAACTTATTCGTGACCGCTTCCTGGTTAAGTTAACTACACCCCTAAAAGGTCTTTTTACCTCTCGCAGAGCCCACAGGGATCACAGGGTCTATTTGATCTGAATTCCTGAGAGTCGTTAGACCTTGAGGCTCTCGAAAGGGAGAATTCAGATCAATTTGCCATCCCGCTTGCGCGGGACTCAATAACATTATAGCCATTCATTTGGATCTGAATTAAACCATAGGTCCCGCAAGGGACTGATAGTTGGTCTGATTCGGGATACCTGTCCCGCCATTTAGCGGGATCAACGAATCAGACCAAAAATAATAATTCTCTCTGAGTTCTCTGTGTACTCAAGCGACCAACGGGAGCGGGTGAGAGAAAAACAAACCCCCTTTCCCGCATAGCATAGCTTGGACCATCCCGCTTTCCGGGAAGGTTTATGGTATTAATTAAGGTATTTCAGTTCCAAGAATAGTCACTTGCGAATCCATGTAGGTGCCTCCAGTTGCTGTCTCCACGGTGAATCGTGCCCCGTCGACCTGTCTTTTCCCCGCCTTTCCCATTAACTGCCTGGCCGCCTCAACCAGAAGAGAGACGCCCCCTCCTGCACCGATGTGGCCTTTGGACAACATGCCGCCATCTGTGGTACATGGTATGCGGCCACCAGGCCAGGTGTCTCCTCTCATAAATATCTCACCCGCTTCCCCCCGCTCGCAGAAACCGAGTTCTTCAAAGGCAATAATCTGATAGACCGGGTAGGAATCATAGATCTCAGCCACATCGATATCTTGGGGAGAAAGACCAGCTTCTTCAAAAGCCTCTTTGGCGGCCCTGGCCCAACCAAAGCGGGTCAGATCAGGCTCTTGGGAGAATACAAAGTGCGTCACAAACCCACCTTCCCCAAGGACATACACTGGTTTGTTTGGAAGGTCCTTGGCCCTTTCCGCTGATGTCACAATGAATGCCGAGCCTCCATCAAATAACATGTTGGACATCTTTGCCCTCAGGGGTGTAGAAAGCATCTTTGAGGCCATGACCTCCTCAATAGTAAGGGGTTTTCTAAAGAAAGCATTGGGATTCATTTCCGCCCACTTCCTGTTAGAGACACAGACAGAAGCCATCTGCTCATCAGTACACCCTGTTTCATAATTATACCTGGCCGTCGTGAGCGCCGCGATCGAAGAATAGTGCTGCCCATAAGGGACTTCCCACTCAGCGGAGATCCCAGCCGTAGAAAAGAGATCGATCCCTCCTTGAGCCGACACCCCGGTGCCCAATTTGTCAGCATGGACATATAACACATACTTGGCCGCGCCACTGGTGATCAAAGTGCCGGCCAGTTGAAGGCCGCAACTGCTGCTCGATCCACCTGCAAAGATCTGACAATTTTTTTTGCAGTTTGTGAGACCCAGCTCCTCCACAATACGACATGTGACCAATTCCGTATTAAAGGGCAGGCTGAATAGGGCTGCCGTAGGCATCACATAATCAATTTCATTCTTATCGATGCCCGCGTCCTTAATAGCCAACTTTGCCGATTCAATGGCATGATAAATGGCCGCCGTTTCCGGAAACCTTCCGGTTGGGACTTCTCCGATCCCAACGATGGCCACTTTACCTTTTAAATCGCTCATCTTATCCTCCTATTTGTTGAAATATTCTTTTACTGTTGGGTCACTACAAGCGAAGCTCCGCCACTGCGTCTTTCGCCGCGGCCACGCCACTTCCTGCCGCACCAACCATGGCCGTCATACCCGGTTCGGCGATAAACCCGTCTCCCACGGCATAGAGCTTTTTAATCGGTGTCTTTGGAGACATGCTCTGCCCGGCTATACTAAACATGGCGGGCCAGTCCCCATGAAAACATCCTGTCATTAGAATTTCCCCATGGGTTTGGAATTTTGGGATGAGCTCTTTCAGATCCTCCATGCAAATATCAATTTCTTCTTTAGCCTGCTCAGGCCCCAGTTCACTGACTGGATCCGCGCCGACCACAATATAATGGGTTCCCGGGGGGGCCAGTTCCGGGCAGACTGAAGTAAGCTGAAAAATAGCAACAACCCGCCGGGCACCAACCACCAGCATGGTATCGTAATCGAGTAAAGGGACTTTCGACTTGATATGTATGCTGATAGCCGATGCAGGGATGAGCTTTTCTAGTTCCGTCAAATACTCTCGAGGTAGGTTCTCCCGCCCAACCAAATCAACTGTCCTCTTTGGTCCACAATTGCTGATGACAATTGAAGCCGCCACTTTCACCTCTTTCCCATTTCTGCTAATAGTCACCCCTTTAGCCGCCCCTTCATCGACATGGATCCTTACGGCGGGTGCGTTTGTCCAGACTTCTCCCCTATTGTTTTCAACGACTTTAGTAAGGGAAGATGGCAATGCGATACTCCCTTCAGGACAGACGCCCCATTCCCGAAATCCCTGATGTTGTTTCAAAAAAAGAAAAAATCCTTTGGCTGAAATCCGGTCTATGCTGACGATGGCCGTAGCGGCCGCCATGGTCTGAAATACATTTAAGATGGATTGATTCTGGGTGTACTGAAGTAGCCACGCCTTCATGCTCATGGTATCTGGTGGATTCTCCCTCATTCCCGCAGAGAACGCCTTTAATACTTTTTCAACATCATCGTGATCGTCGGTTGCTGCTTTAAGCAGTGCACGAGTCCCCCCTTTGACCGGCAGCTCCATCATTTTTCCGTTAACGAGATAATGAGGAATACCAGCAGGCCTGACGTTGTATTCGGCACCGACCTCACGGAATAATGCTTCCAATGGTCCACCCAATCCCGGGCCGATGACGCCGTTGGCCACTTTTATGCCCTTGTATTCGATAGTAGAGCAATGTCCGCCGATTCGTGGCAATGCTTCCGTCACCAAAACCTGATAACCTTTGTGGGCCAAGTAGGCAGCAGCACACATGCCGCCGATACCCGATCCGATCACGAGCACATCTGTTTTTTCTTCAGTCATCACACCTTTTCACTCCGAATCCTTGAGTGCATCGACCGGGCAATAATCTATGCATGTCAAACAATCCGTGCAATCTTCATTGACTTCCACCCTGCCGTAGCAAGATAACGCCTCCTCCGGACAGTAAGGAACGCACAACGAACATCCCACACATTGATCATCATCAATCGTTATCATAACCGCGCTTTCTGCTTTAGTACCTATTTATTGAAATCACATCATGTTTGCGAAGGATTTATCTAACAAAATATTTTCGCCACGAAGACACTAAGACACGAAGTTTAATTATAAGGTTCTTCTCCAAATTAGTTGGAGAAGAGGATTCGAGGATCCAAGGATTCAAGGGTTCAAGTGTCTGTTTTGCAACGATCTCATCAATGCTTTAAACATCCCTTATCCTTAACCGTAATAATAGAATATATCGATTATGCTCTCAGAATTTTCCGGTTATCCTGTAGATATCCAAACAGGGTTTATAAAATCTCTTCAAATCTTTTAACTACCTGTCTTTCTATGGTTTTTCACTGGAATCCTTGACCCCTCGACTCTTGCCCGCCGTGTTTGTGGCGGGCCGAATCCTTCTAATCTGAGCAACCTCTTTGAAAATAAACTCCACGGTTTTCCTTCAACTAAATCGGAGATGATCCAATTCTAATAGACAATATTGTTTGTGTCTTGGTGCCTTTGTGGCTATTCTTTGCGGTTTATCCGGGTTGGGCATTACAAACCCAACTGCTTCCCGATAATGTTCTTTTGTATCTGCGTGGTGCCCCCTCCGATGGAAAGGACCAAGACGTCCCGCAAGAATCGTTGGGCATCATATTCCATAGTGTACCCATAACCTCCCAGGATCTGAATCCCCTCCAAGGCTATTTTTTTGGCCACTTCTGAACAAAAATGCTTGGACATGGACGTCTCCTTGACGCACTCCATCTTCTGGGCTTCCTTCCATGCCGCATAATAGGCGAGTCTTCTCGCTGCCTCCAGCTCTGTGGCCATATCGACCAGTTTATGCTGAATCACCTGAAAGGTCCCGATAGGCCGGCCGAACTGTTCCCGTTCTTTTGCATATTTAAGGGCATATTCAAATGCCGCTTGCCCGATCCCTAAGGCACATGCGGAGAGGAGCAGCCTCTCCGTGTTCAACAACCGCATCATCTGCTTCCATCCATGGTTAAGACACTCGGGTCCGCCCAGGATATTTTCAGGTGGGACCTTCACGTCGTCATAATAGACTTCGCATGTGTTTGATCCCCTGTAGCCCAAATCTTTAATGGGTTTGGCGCTAAAACCTTCCGATGTCGTATCCACCAGGAAATCTGTGATCCCTTTAAATTTTGATTCCGCTGTACGGGCATTGGTCACAACAAAGTCTGCTATCCCTGCTCCCGAGATAAAGATTTTGCT
>JAQYVK010000382.1 GCA_030145585.1 Desulfatiglandales bacterium
TACCATTGGAATTAAAATTTTCTTTTTCATTTTGTCCCTCCTGATGATAATGTTGTTGGCCAAATGGCCATTGAGAGGCTGTCCGAAAACGCCCATCTGCGGCGTTACCCTCATCCCTCGTCACTGCGGCGTACGCGAACGGCACAAGGCTCAAGGTGTAAGGTGTATGGCCTAAGAACATAAAGATTGGAGAATAATTCAACATTCGACTCTGATCACTTACCTTAAACCGTATACCGTTAACCTTCTAATTACGCCTCATTCCTCAGGATTTCGTCCCGCAGGAGTCCGCGGGATGGACATTTTCAAACAGCCTCCGATAAACATTGTTGCTGGACAGCCTTTTGATCCTCTTTACTCGACTTGCCTTTTGTTTGGTATCACCTCCTTTGTTCTTCGACTTGGAATTCAGGTTCCTATTTGAGTCATTCCCTTTAATTGTCATTTTTCTACTCCGATTTTTTGATGGAAAACCCCATGATCCCCCTTGGAAGCAGTAACATGACAATCATGAGCATGATACCTTGTAGGAGCAGACTCCAGCCTGCATATTTTGCAAGAAAGAAGTGTAAGAAGACGACGACGATCGCACCGGTGATCGGGCCGGTTTCTACACCCAAACCTCCGATAACAGCAGAGAGCATCAAGATCATGGTCCATCGGATACTAAAGGCAGATGTCGGCTCAATATATTTTAGGTAGATAAAGAAAATGGAGCCGGCGATTCCGGTCACAACCGCGCCGACAACAAAAGAGAACAACTTCAATTTAAACACATGGATCCCGGAGCTTGCAGCGGTATCCGCGTTATCGCGAATGGCCGCCAGCCCCAACCCCAGGCTTGACTTCAAAATGAATCGCATAATAAAGATGGAGGCCACCCCGATGGCGAGCGCCATCCAATAGATCTCCGTCATATCAAGCCCTTCCACACCTTTTATCCTATATCCCGCGCCCGCGCCATGCAATTCCCCTCCAACCGGTCTCCAAAGAAGAAATATGACCCTGAGGACCTCCGGAACCACGAGTGTTCCGATGGCAAAATAGATACCGCTCAGCCTGAATACGGGAATGGATATGAGCAAGGCAAAGAGCCCGGAGACAATACCCCCGGCTATGATTCCCCAATAAAATGGAAGACCGCTCCAGGTTATTATGACAAGGGTATATCCCGCCAGGCCGATAAATGCGGGCTGACAGAGGGAGATGAGGCCGGAGTACCCGGCAAGCAGGTTCCACATATTGGCCAGGGATAGATATATGAAGAAGAGGAAGAGATACAGGAACCAGACAGCTGGCACCTTAAGAAACGGCAAGATCGCAAAAACAAGAATCAAGCATATTGCCGATATAACTTTTGTCTTTGGGTTTTGAAAGAAAGAAAGCATCATAAATGTCTCAGAATTTCTACAGTTTAATGAAATTAATACTATTCATCGGGTTTTTAGCTTGTCACCTCATACAGGGAATAAAAGGGAATTCGGAATTGGGAAGGGGTGACTGTAGAGGCTCAATTTCTTACAGTCACCAGAATTCGGAATTGATAGAGAAGGAAGATTATATGAGTCGTAATTCACCCTTCCGCATTCCGCATTCTTCATAAACCCAGTATTCCAACATTCCAGTATTCCCACCGGGGCGTAGGCCCCTATGGGCCGGAGGCCAATTGGGGCGAAGCCCCAAAGTTCTCCTTTAACGACTGAACAGACCCTGAGGTCTGATGGTCAATGCTACGAGCACGATGAGATAGGCCACAAGCATTTGTGCCGCATCTCCAAAGAAGTGACCGCCGAGGGTCTGGGCCAATCCCAGGACCATACCCCCTATAAACGTTCCCAGCATGCTGCCCATGCCACCCACGACAATCACGCCAAAGGAAATAATCAGAAAGGATACCCCTGTCGTGGGGGTGAAGGGAAAAGTCAGACCAAGGAATACACCTGCGACGGCGGCCGTAGCCATGGCAATGGCAAAGGTGACGGCATAAATCCGGTTCGGATTGATACCCATCAACAGAGCCCCCCTTTTGTTCTGAGATGCCGCACTGATGGCTTTCCCTAAATAGGTTTTGGAGAGGAACGTTCGCAGAACGAGCATCACAACGAGGGCGGCAATGAAATTTAGTAAGTAGGGTAAAGGAATATAAACCTCACCGATATTGAAGGATTTGAAGGCGTAGTCGGTCGTCAATCCCCTAGAAAGGGGTGTCCAGAGGACCTGGTTTAAATTTTGGAGCACCAATGAAAGCCCGAAAGCAATGATTAAGGGTGCTTCCATGGATACGCCGAAGGACCGACTCATTAAAAACTTTTGAATGGCATAACCAAAGACAAACATCACCGGAGCCCCAAGGATCAGACTCAGGATGGGATCCAGCCCCATGATCGTAAAGCAGGCATAGGAAAAATAGGTGCCGGTGACGACCAGGTCTCCATGAGCCACATTGATCAATTTCATGACGCCAAAGACGAGGCTGAGACCCAGTGCGATCAACGCATAGAGCCCCCCCATCAATATGCCCATGATGACGGGAGTGGATAAATCATATATTAATTCCATCCATTACCCCCCAATTGATCCTCCTCATAAACCGAAATAGGCCTTTTTGACCTTTTCCTCCTCACGAAGGTCCTTCGCCGTACCACTCAATACAACACGACCACTTTCAATGATGTAAGCCCTATCTGCCTCTTCTAGACTTCGCCTCACATTTTGTTCTACAAACAGCACCGTGATACGTCTCTGACTGATTTCTCTCAGTGCCTTATAAAGTTCAGTACAAATAATAGGGGCAAGGCCGAGGGACATTTCATCCAGCAGCATAAGTTTGGGGTCTGACATGAGACCCCTCCCTATGGCCAGCATCTGCTGTTCGCCTCCGCTGAGGGTTTTAGCCGATTGATTTTTCCTGGATTCCAAAATGGGGAAATGCTCGAAAACCACTTTCAGGTTTTTGGCTCTTTGAGACCTCGCCTTTGGGTTATAAGAACCGAGATAAAGATTGTCCTCTACAGAGAGATCAGGGAAAAGCTCTCTGCCTTCAGGGACCTGGGTGATACCCAAGGCAACAATATTAAAAGAGTCAAGTGTTTCAATAGGCCTAGATTCAAATGTGATACTTCCTTTTGCCGGATGGATGAGACCTGATATGGTATCCAACAGCGTGGTCTTGCTCGAACCATTAGAGCCGATAAGGGCAACAATCTCGCTCGGTTTAACTTCGAGGGATAAATCCCAGATGACCTGGAGGCTTCCGTAATAAACGGAGATATCGCTGACTTTTAATAATGCTTCTTGGGACATATGTCATCCAAAGTAGGCCTCTATGACCTTTTCATCTTCCATGATATCATGGGGCAGGCCTTCAGCTATTTTTTGGCCCTTATCCATAACAATGATCCTGTCAACGGCCTCAACCATAATTTTCATGATATGTTCAACCAATATGATCGTGATGCCCATGTCTCGTATCTGTTCCAGCAGGGTTAATATTTTTGGAAGTTCCTCATCAGTCAGTCCTGCCGCGACCTCATCCAGAATCACGAGGGATGGATCGGAAGCGAGGGCCCTTGCCATCTCCAGCCTCTTTAGGGTCAGCTCGAGGAGGTCCTTAGCCAACACATGCTGTTTTTCTGTTAGTTCCGTGATGTCAAGAATGGTTTTGGCTTCCTTTTC
>JAQYVK010000383.1 GCA_030145585.1 Desulfatiglandales bacterium
TGGGTCATCGAGAATCTTCGTGTTTGACCGACCAAAATCCCTGTCCTTGGTTCTGGATGGATATTCCGTCGGCATTGCTGGTTTTCCCTTCATCAGAGATAACTCAAAAAGGACCTTTTTAAACGCTTTACACGAGACAGAATATGAAGGTTTGAGATCTGACTTTAATCTCCTGGTAACCCATCAGGCATTTGATATGGCCACGGTTGGTCCTGTCAATTTTACTTTCAGACCCGGGCGATCAGACACAGTCTTGAGACAGACGATCCCTCTTGATTTTGAGTATATTGCTGCCGGTCACATCCATCGATACCAAATCCTCTCCCATCCCCTAAAACCTTCCTTGCCCTTTGTGTATCCGGGCTCCACCCAACGGATGAGCTTTGCTGAAATGTATGAAGAGAAAGGTTTTGTGGAGGGTGAACTCTTGAATGGCAGGATCGAGACCCGTTTCATGCCTTTACCCGCTTACGACATGGAGATCGTGGAGATCGATGCTGCCGGCAAGACCGGTGGAGAATGCGAAATTGACATTCGAAATCAGTTCTGGCGTTTACGGAATGATCTTTTCATCCGATTTAACCTGACAGGAGGGACTAAGAAAGGAGATTACCCCGACATCGATTTTGATCAGATAAGGGCGGACATGCCTGCGGTGCTTGAATGTCACTTCGCCATTAAAGCAGGAAAAAGATGGATCTTGAGGTGAAGCGGGATTTACGCCCAGAGGGGGTGGTTTTAAAGCTACACTTCATAGGAGTTCGAGTATGGATCGCTCTATAAAACATTAAAATTCGAATCTCGAAATCCGAGATTCGAAATGGTTCGACAAGCTCACCACCCTGAGCGGCCGGTTGTAAAGGCCAATTCCCATAACCGGCAGTCGAAGGGCAATATCAAATGACCAAAATCCAAATGACCGAAACGTTCGAAATTCGATATTTATCCGCCGTTCCTTTGGCGGATTTGTTTTTATTTTCTTTGCATTCTCGAATCATGCTCCATAAAAAGCAACCCCCATCCATCCAGGGTTGATTGATGAATGGTTTTCAGCCCAGAGGCGCTGAAAAAGGACTCCATCTCTCCCATCTGGTTCTGGCTGAAACCGGAGATCACGACCCGACCATCCTTTCTCAGATAACGGGGAATTTCACCGCCCGATCTCAAAAGGGCGGATGCGACCAGATTGGCGAAGATAAGATCAACCCTTTGATGGACTTGATCCCAGCCCCCCCACTTTATGGTTATCTTTTCAGAGAGTTCGTTTAATTCAACGTTCCTCCTTGCCGTCCTGGCGGTTTCTTCCACATTATCGATACCTATGGCTCTCTCGGCCCCCATTTTGACCGCCGCAATGGCCAGCAGACCCGTTCCGCAGCCAAAATCGAGCACCTCCAACCCCTCGAGGTCCCAATCTTGTGATTCGGCGATCTTTTCCAGACACTCCAGACACAAGCGGGTGGTGGGGTGGGTCCCTACCCCAAAGGCATGGCGGGGATCTATGATGACCGTGTCCCGATCTAGGGTGGGTTGAGAAGAAGGGTGCCATGTTTGAATCTTTATAGAAGGTATCGGGTTAAACGGTTTTCTGAGTCTTTCACTTGAACCGTCTGGCTCGGAATAGGCAAGGTTTCGGGTCCGAAATTCAAACCGGTTTTCAAGGGAGAGAGATTTTTCCAGGCCGACCACGATACGCGACAGCCTTAACAGGGTCTCATCGAGATCTTCCTCCTTCTCCAAAAATATGATCGTTGCTTTTTCTCGGTTCTCTTCCTTTTCCTCAAGGTGGCTTTCAGGGGCCCAGGTCAATCTCTTTATTTTCTGCAGCAGTTCCTGGATAGCATCACGTGGTCCCTCTATGGCTATTTCAATCTTCAAAAAACCTCTCCTGGACCTTTAGTATGGAATTTTCCCTTTTTCTTCTTGAAGAATAGTGAAAAAATCATTAATAACATGATGGGTTGCGGTTTTGGATTTCGTTATGTCTGGAACCATAATGAATGCAGATCTATAAACAACAGGCGACCAGCAATACTCAACGGAGCGTTTTTCGCCTGATTACGATTAGAATTTAACCTATATCGACCCCTATAGAAAGGAAATAACTATGAAAATTGCCATAAGCGGCAAGGGGGGTGTGGGCAAGACCACCTTTGCTTCCCTGTTAATCAGATCATTGGCAGACCAGGGGAAAAAAGTCCTTGCCATAGATGCTGACCCAGACGCCAACCTTGCCCAGGCCCTTGGAGTCAAGGATAGTCAAGAGATTGTGCCCATTTCAAATATGAAGGATCTCATTGAAGAAAGAACGGAGGCTAAAGTGGGATCAATGGGATCTTTCTTCAAGCTGAATCCCAAGGTGGATGATCTTCCCGAGAGACTGTCCGCCGAAGTGGATGGTATAAAAGTCATGGTTCTCGGTGGCGTAAAAAAAGGAGGCGCAGGCTGTATTTGCCCTGAAAGTACCCTTTTGAAGAGCCTTGTCAGGCATGTTGTACTGGCCCGGGATGAGTTTATTGTCCTTGATATGGAAGCCGGGTTGGAGCATTTAGGGAGAGGAACCGCAATGGCTGTGGACCGGTTGGTCGTGGTCGTCGAACCTGGAAGACGCAGTATCGAAACGGCCTATCAGATCCAAAAATTGTCGCAAGATATTGGCGTAAAAAAATTGAGCTTCATTGGCAACAAAATCCGGTCAGAAAAGGACAAATCTTTTCTACTTAAGCAACTGCCCGATTTACATTTTCTTGGCTTCATTCCCTTTAGGGATGAAATTATTGAGGCGGACCTTGAAGGCCTCCCGCCTTTTGAAAAGGCACAGGACAGTCTCAATGCCGTAAAGGAAATGATTGAGGCATTGGATTAGTCAACCAATAATGAAGACGACGTCCGGAGATCGGGATTTCCGAAACGTAAACAACAGATGAAGAGGAGATTCAATGATGGGAAAACGAATTCACAATTTCAATGCGGGCCCGGCAGCACTACCCCTCCCGGTCCTGGAAGAAATACGGGAGGAGTTTGTTGACTATAAAGGTTCCGGCATGTCCATCACCGAAGTTAGTCATCGATCCAAATGGTTTGATGATGTCATAAACGAGGCAGGTGAGAGGGTAAGGAGACTCCTGAATATAGGAGATGATTTCAAGGTACTGTTTATTCAAGGAGGCGCAAGCCTTCAGTTTTGTATGATTCCTATGAACCTGGCCCTTGTTGGGAAACCGGTCTGCTATATCAACACGGGGACATGGTCTACAAAAGCCATCAAGGAAGCCGAGATTCAAGGCAAGGATGTCCGAGTCATTGCCTCCTCCGAGGAAAAAGATTTCTCCTATATCCCGACCGACTTTCAGGTCACCGAAGAGGCTTCTTATCTACACTTCACCTCCAACAATACCATCAAGGGAACCCAATGGGAGGCATTCCCAAAGGTTGACGGCGTGCCTTTGATTTGCGATATGTCCTCTGATATTCTAAGTCGACCGTTTGAAGTTGCGCCCTTCGGCCTCATCTATGCTGGAGCACAAAAGAATATCGGTCCTTCAGGCACGGCCATGGTGATCATCCGGGAGGACATGGCGGAGAGGGTCCCCAAGGATCTGCCCACCATGCTGAAATACACGACCTTTATGGAAAAGAACTCCATGTTCAATACGCCCTCCTGTTTCACCATCTACACCATCAGTCTGGTTTTGAAATGGCTCGAGGAGACCATTGGGGGACTTGAAGAGATGGCTCGGATAAATCAAAGCAAGGCCCAGATCCTCTATGATTTCATAGATCAATCCGATTTCTATCGAGGCACGGCAGCCCAAGGGAGCAGGTCATTGATGAATGTGACATTTAGGCTGCCCACTGAAGATCTCGAATCGAAATTTGTGGCCGATGCCGCTAAGGTTGATTTGGGAGGCCTGAAGGGACATCGTTCTGTTGGCGGATGCAGGGCGTCCATTTATAACGCCACAGGTATTGATTCTGTCCATGCCCTGGTTGAGTTCATGACCGAATTTAAAAAAAGAGAAGGATGAGGGAAAGGAGATCACCGGTTTTGAAAAGGAATAAGATCATTGACATTCTCTCTGCAGAAACCACCGGTAGCCGGATAACGGTTATGGGATGGGTGAGAACCCGGAGAGAATCAAAGGGCGGATTTTCTTTTATTGAGATGAATGACGGGTCTTGCCTGAGCAACCTTCAGGTCATAGTGGATGACAAACTTGAAAACTATGAGACGGAAGTTCGCAACCTTCAAACCGGGTGTTCGATCCGGGTTATAGGAACACTTGTTGCTTCGCCTGCCAAAGGCCAGAGCATTGAGCTTCAAGCTGAAGAGATCGAAGTCTACGGTTGGGCCGATCCGGATACTTATCCCCTTCAGAAAAAACGTCACTCATTTGAGTTTTTACGAACAATTGCCCATCTAAGACCCAGGACCAACACTTTTGGTGCGGTTGCCAGGGTCAGGAATGCGATGGCCTTTGCCATCCATACTTTCTTTCAGAAAAGGGGCTTTATCTATGTCCATACTCCGATCATAACCGGCAGCGACTGCGAAGGGGCCGGAGAGATGTTCAGAGTCACTGCTTTCGATCTGGAAAATGTGCCTAAAAAGAATGGTGAAACGGACTTTGAGAAAGACTTCTTCAATCAGCCCGCCGGTCTGACCGTGAGTGGTCAGCTTGAAGCAGAAATCTATGCCCTTTCCATGGGCGATGTCTATACCTTCGGACCCACCTTCAGGGCTGAGAATTCAAACACCTCCAGACACTTGGCCGAATTCTGGATGGTTGAACCTGAAATGGCCTTCTGTGATCTGGAGGGAAATATTGATCTGGCTGAGGCCTTTCTCAAATACCTCTTTGATGATCTTCTAAAAAATTGCGAAGAAGACCTGGCGTTTTTCAACCGTTTTATCGATTCTTCCCTCCTAGAGACCTTAAAGACATTGATATCCGAGAAATATGAACGGTTGGACTATACTGAAGCGATCAAAATCCTCTCAAAGTCTAAGCAGAAGTTTGAGTTCCCAGTTCATTGGGGATGCGATCTCCAATCGGAACATGAAAGATATCTCACTGAAAAGGTCTTCAATAAACCGGTCGTGCTCACAGACTATCCCCGAGAAATCAAACCTTTCTATATGAAGGTCAACGAGGACGGGAAAACGGTTCGGGCCATGGATCTCCTGGTGCCGAAAATAGGAGAAATCATTGGAGGTAGCCAGCGGGAAGATGATCACGATATGCTCCTCGAGCGGCTAAAGGAGACCAATCTCCCTCCTGAAGACTACTGGTGGTATCTAGAATTAAGAAAGTTCGGTTCGGCCCCCCACGCAGGATTCGGGCTTGGGTTTGAGCGTCTCATACAATTCGTAACAGGCCTCTCAAACATCCGTGATGTTATGCCTTTTCCAAGAACGCCCGGAAATGTAAGTTTCTAGAAGACATCTCAAAAATGCCAAATGGCCCGATCTCTTCGTCCGGCTTGAATCGTAATCCTCGAAATATTTGCATATATTCCTCCGGTTACGATCCTTCACCGTCCTTGACCTCGAACCATTTTTCTATTTTTGAGATGCCTTCTATTTGTTTAACTATCCCTTCTTGCGCCTCTTAAACTTATTAGTGGGCTTTCATTCAACTTTTGACTCTTCGAGAACTTTAGGGCTTATAAGTCTTCATTGAAAGAGCACGGGTAGTTGAAATATTTCTCTACAGATTGAGAGTTATAATATAAGGATCATCTCCAAATTAGTTGATCGATGATCAGGGTTCCAGGATTCCAGGGGTCAAGGGTTCGAGTGAAAAACATAATAATCAAAATCGCATAAACGTAGCACAACATTGTATTATATCCAGGCTTTATATATTGCCTTT
>JAQYVK010000384.1 GCA_030145585.1 Desulfatiglandales bacterium
ACTGAAAAAACAGACGGCTGGTCCAAATTTTTAAGGGGGTCGAGCACTTCTCGGGTGGCGGAAACCGTAAGAATTGCCTTGGCGCTGGTCAAAGCGGGATTGCCGGTTGAAATTCATGATGCCGAAGAATTGCGAACAAGATTATTAGGCATGGATAATATGGGGATTATCCCCAACTTTATTATAAATCACCGCGCTTCTCAGAATTTTGTAAAAGAAGATCGGGTGTATGACTGTGCCCATCTCCATGATTTTAGCCGGAAGAATAGGATATTACCGTTTATCAGTTGGAAGCCCATCGATCCTCTCCGTCCGAGAACAGCCTAGGTCGGTTAGGCGAGGGGTGGGGGTGGTGAAAATTGTTTATTTTCAGAAAGATTTTTTAAACCCATTTATGTTCCTCTACAAGTTGAGTGCAATTTTAGATTAATGAAATAATTGCGCTGCAATTTTTATTGGCATTCTATGATTTCCTGGGGGATGTCATTTAATCTCTCTGATCCTGTTTTAGTCACTAAAAACTGATCTTCTATCTGTTGGTCACCTATCCCAGGTTTATATACTGCCGGCTCCAAAGAGATAACCATATTTTCTTTGAGTATAGTATCCTTATATGCTTCATCATGTGTGATCCGATGATAGCCTACAAAGGGCCACTCGTGAACCTCGAGACCGACACCGTGTCCTATTCCCCAGGTCTCATTTCCCCACGCTTCTTTCATGACGTCACTTGCTGCCTTGTTGACCTCAGATGCGAACACCCCTGCCCGGACAACATTTTTGGCGGCCTCCTGGGCCTGCCGCAGCACTTCAAACGTCTCTTTTTGTTTCTGTGAGGGAGAACCCAGAACAAAAGTTCTGGAAATATCACAACAATAACCATTATACATCGTACCAAAATCAAGCAACCAAGGATCCCCCTCTTTCAGTCTCCTTTGGCTACAATGCCACCACCAGCGAACGTAGTTCTGATCCATTCCGGATATCACCATGGTGTAGTGCGGGAAGAACTGGGACCCTTCAATTCGGCAAACACGCTCTATCTCACCTATTATCTCTGCCTCAAGCACTCCCGGACGAGCAAAATTCGCAGCGGCTTCGATTCCTTTTTTTGCAATTTTAGCTGCCTCGCACATGCACCCTATTTCATATTCAGATTTGATAGCCCTTTCACTTTCGATGATATCCGATGCCAATTCAATTTGATTTGACCCAATCTCCTTCTGAAATCGAGAATATAGTAAAGGGTTCATTGAATACTCGCCGACTATCCCGATCTTCTGGTCCGTTAATTTGTTATCCTGCAAATATTTCTTCAGAGTATTGACATGATCAATAGAACTTTCAATAGTTTCTATCCAAGTAGTGGCAGGAGCAAAATGGTTTGCCTCGTCCAGTTCTAAAAGCGTTTCAAACCTTTCATCTTGAGGAAGGATAACCATCGTGTCACCAAAGTATGGTTCATAACCGGAGACATACATTACATGACCTCTTTGACCAAACCGCAGACTTCCAGGTCCTGAATAGATGACTAAGATATCAATCGCCCTCTCATTCATCCTGCTACGAATATTTAACAAACGCCTTGAAAACTCATTTTGCGGTGGTCTTGCTTGCTTGATTAGGTTTGCTTCCATAGTTTCCTCCTCCTTAAGTGTTAGCTATATCTCCGGCCAAAAAGTTGCACAGTCCTCTGTCTTTTAATATTCACTGACTTTAAAGTAGCAAATCAAATTTTTTTCCAAATCCTTAATAGAACTCCTAAAAAATGTCAATTGATGAAAAAGTCGGTGTTCCTCCATTTTTCACCGCTCCTTCGCGTAACCTTGCAACAATGGCTGCATTAGCATAATTTGCGACTGATTTATGGGGGAACTCCTTCGTAACATATTATTGCTTGATCACAGCCCTAAAAGGGCATAAAGTACATGTGCCCTTTAAGGGTTTGTGCCTGGACTTGTGAAAATCATCCTTTTTTTCGTATTGTTACTTTTAATAATTGATCCCACTTTTATTCCTTATAGATAATGATTTGACGATTATATTGAAAAGAGAAAGTGAGAGGCAGAATGAAAGAAAAGTATGATGCAATCATCGTAGGCGGCGGCCACAACGGGTTGACGGCTGCCGGCTACCTGGGAAAAGCCGGATTTAAAACCGTTGTGCTCGAACGCCGGCCTGTGGTTGGAGGTGCCGCGGTAACCGAGGAAATTCATCCGGGGTACCGAATCTCTTCTGTTTCTTATGTGGTGGGTCTTTTAAGGTCCGAAGTAATAAGGGACCTTGAGCTTAAAAGCCACGGTTTTGAGATAATCCGGATGGGTGGTACCCTGGCTGTCTGCGGAGATGACCACTTGTTTTTATCAGGTGATGAGGAACACGATCGTAAAGAAGTGGGGCGCTTTTCCAATGTTGACTATGATGCGATGAATAGATTCGATGCGATGGTGCAGAAGGTCGGCGAAGTGATTCGAAATCAAATGCTGCGGGAGCCGCCCAAGCTGGATGCCGGCTTTTCGGATTTGATGGCATTAGCCGGGCTAGGCATGAACATTCGCAAACTTTCCCCTGATTTACGTCACCGCCTGCTCCAGATGTTAACCAGCAGTGCCTATGATCTCACCGAACGTTGGTTTGAAAGCCCTATGATTAAAAGCATGTATGCATCCTCATGCTTTAGCGGAAATTTTGCCAGTCTCCGTCAGCCGGGTTCTGCGATTCCTTTTTTCCATATGGCCCTTGGCGAAGTGGACGGTGAGCAGGGCGCCTGGGGATTGGTAAGGGGCGGCATGGGCGGCCTCACCCAGGCCATGGC
>JAQYVK010000385.1 GCA_030145585.1 Desulfatiglandales bacterium
TTATCCGGGCATGGTTTCGCGAGACCGTTTGATCCGGGAGAACGATATCATTATCTTTGCTCCGCCCAATGCCTATTGAGTTTTTGAGTAAGGGGACCTTATAGACTCGGCCATCATTACTTATGACCCGAATATTCGGTATTTCGGCATTCCCCTTCGCCCGATTTTTATCGGACTTTTTTTTACCAAAAAAATTATGGAACAATATTAAACCTTTCCTTTATTTTAGCATCTCAGAACCTATCACAATATTTTTCATTAAGACCATTGAGGCATGATTTTTTTCTGGGCGGGGCTTCGGGGGGTGCTTTTATAATGGATCCGCTTAAAGATGATTACCATAACCAGTTTCCGTTTTTATCCCATCGGCTATTGATTGATATTCCCAGTTTGGAAAGGAGATGATGGAAATAGAAACGCCTGGTTCCTTTGAAATAACCAAGCTCCTGATCATAGATGTGTGGCACATATCCATTCACTATCGCCTCGGACAGGCTCATGGATTTCGCCGTCTTGTCGGCAACGCAAGGACGATCAAAATAGATCGAGTGATAGAATTTATCCTCAAGGGTGACAATAACAACCGCATTGCTCGGCATTGTTTCATCGACTGTGATATAAATACTGAGGAAAAATCCGATGATAACGGCGATGACCAGTATGACGGTAATGATCGTGTATTTTTGCCCCATTCGCTCCGGTCCCAGTATTCTCGTAGGGTTATCCTTTAAGATTTTTTTATCACCCTATATTATTACAATTTTCAGCCTATAATGTCAACTTCTCTGAATTATTAACCAATCCCAAACAACCTTCCAGTAGAAATTAATTCTTTTCATCATCATCAACTTTCGGAGAGGGTACCTTGAAAAATTCGATTCCCTCATCTTCCAATACTTTTTCCTCATCTTCAGTGGCAGAACCCTTGATATTCCTCTTTTCGGTAACAGAATAATGCATTTTCAAGGCTTCCTTGGTAAAATCAGACCCCACATCCTCAAAGTTCTTATTTATGTAATCCACGATTTCCTTCGCTAATCTTTGGTAGTCAATGGGCCTCGTCTCTTTGCCATCAATCTTACGGGAAGCGGTCTTCATGACTACTGGAGAGAGGATCCTTTTTACTTTAGTATCATTGCAGTAGGGGCAACTCACTAATTTCTCTGCTTTCTGTTCTTCAAATGATTCACTGTTGTGGAACCATCCTTCAAATGCGTGACCCATAGAGCACTCTAAATCAAATGCGATCATCTTAATGAACCCCTTCCTTTAGTCTTCTCAGGAGATTGAGATTGATAGTGTCCAGGTCTACACCATTTTCATCCTTCCCTTTTGGTGTTTCGAGCAGAAAAGGGTGATTGCTAAATCTGTCGTCATTCAGGAGTTGGGAGAAGGCCTGCAAGCCGATTTTTCCGACCCCTGGATGCTCATGTCTGTCTACTCTCGATCCAAGACCTTTTTTTGAGTCATTGATGTGAAAGAGCATCAATCGATTGAGGCCAATGACATCATCAAATTCTCTGAAGAGGTCTTTGTAAGTTTTTGGGTTACGAAAGTCATAGCCGGCAGCAAAGGCATGACAGGTGTCGAAACAGACGCCCAAACGGTCTTTAGACTCAGTCCTTTCGATTATTTCCGCCAAGTGATCAAAACGATAACCCAGGTTGGTCCCCTGACCGGCAGTTGTCTCTAATACAATTTTTACGCTGTACCCCTCGGTCCGGTCGTGAATCCTGTTTATCCCCTCGGCAATGCGCAAAAGCCCTTTCGCTTCCCCTTCACCCAGGTGGGCGCCAGGATGCATAACAAGGTAGGGAATCCCTAATAACTCTGTCCTCCCCAATTCATCCAACAGGGCATGAAACGATTCCTCCGCAACATTGGAACGTGGAGAAGCCAGGTTAATGAGGTAGCTGTTGTGAGCAGCCACCGGTGTGACGGGGACTTTATCGCGTATTTCATGAAAAGTATCAATCTCTTTTTTGGAAAGTGCTTTGCACTTCCATCGGCTTCTATTCCTCGTAAAGATTTGAATGACCTGACACCCAGTTTTTTCACCACGCAGGAGTGCCTTGTGCAGACCGCCGGATATGGACATGTGGGCACCTAAGGGCGGCATTTCATGCTCCGGCATTTCATGCTCCGGCATTTCATGCTCCGGCATTTCATGCTCCGGCATTTTATGCTCCGGCATTCCATACTTCGGTATCTTATTTTTCTGCATATAATACAGCCAAGATCCTGGTTGTATCCGGACCATAGCATTTTACAAGGTGGGGAACGGTAGAATCGTAGTAGATGGCATCACCCGGGACAAGAATATGGATTTCTTCATCCAGGCGAACCTCCATCTTTCCCTGCAAGACAAAAATAAATTCCTGCCCGGCATGTGTCGATCTTTCCTCCTCGGTTTTCGAAGGTTCTAAGGTTACCAGAAATGGTTCCATATGTCGGTTCTTCTTGAGCGGGGCTAAAGATTGGTACTCATATCCGTAGTGTTTAATCTTTTTTGAATCATACCTGGAGACAGTCTTTCGATCTTCACGCCGGACGATCGTATAAGCTTGATCCCCTTTACCGGCAATGAAATAACCCATTTTCATCTCAAGGGCTTTAGCCAGTTTTATGATTGTTCCCAGGGGAGGGGCCACCTTTCCATCTTCAATTTGAGAAAGGAGAGTCATATCAATATCCGTTCGCGAAGATATGTCTTCGCGGCTTAATCCTCTTTTTTCCCTCACCTGTCTAACCCTCTCGCCGACCTTCACGACGATGTCTTCACTTTGACCCTCCGGTTTGGGACGATCAATGTTGTTCCTTTCTTCATCCCCTCCGGCAAACCGGGTCACGTCCTTTAAAAAGCCTTCATAGCTATCCATTTCTTTTTTTTCCTCTTTGTTCATGACAGGTCCTCAAACCATCTTCTTAGTTTGATCTAAACCCACCGCTTCTAGCGGTGGACCCAGAAAGGTTCTACCGTTCCGGCGAGAAAAAAATACTCGTTAGCGGCAGATTAAAGCACTTTTTTGAACGTCCAACATCGAACATTGAACATTGAACATCGAATGATGAACTCGCTTCGCTCGGCCATTTTATAAAAAATTTTAGCATGCCTTATTCAAAATTCGACGTTGGACGTTGGATCAGCCGGAGGTTTATCCGCCTTAGGAGGGCTGACAAGTGCTTGCTCGCC
>JAQYVK010000386.1 GCA_030145585.1 Desulfatiglandales bacterium
GATAATTCTACTTTTGGCATGGGTGTTTGCGTTTTAGAGATCTCAGATGAAGAGAAAAATGCCCTTCGTGCCTTATTGTCAGATCCTTCTGAAGAATAATACCCCAAAACCTACCCTCTGTGTCATCCTTTTTTTGTTTTCTGGAAAACCCCGTCATCTGGGCGGGGTCAGAGTCAATTGACTCTGCTGAGAACGATGACACCAAGAAATTAAATTCGAAATCCGAATATCGAAATCCGAAACAAATTCAAAACTCTAATGTTGCAATGATAAAAACAAACACACCAAGTTGCAGTCTCGAAATCGAATATTAGGCAGTGCAGTTTCGGTCATTAGGATTTTGGTCATTTGATATTGTTTCGGATTTCGAGATTCGAATTTTTATTTTCTTCCACAGGGTCCTACCCAATTGAGTCAAAACTCACTAGGAAGCGATCCGTTAGGGGGTGCCCACACTTTTTTCATGTAAGGATTCATTTCTGGAAACGACTCTTTCAAAGGAACCTTTAAATTAAATATCGTAGGAGGTGATCATGAAAGTTTCGTTTGTTTTGGTTTTTGCTTTCTTAACCGCAGTGACTTTTACAACAACCTTTTCGAAAGCGGCAGAAGTTTTACCGCCCGCCGACGGCGCAAAAGTTTGGTCTCATATTTCCAAGGCCAATCCTTACCTGGGGTGGGGTTTTTGGCCGGGTTATTATGGCCTCAAACCCGGAAAGAGCCCCCATGGTGCGTACGTGAAAGTATATGCAAATGGTATTGCCCTGAAGGCTGCCAGAGAAGGAAAGCCCCTTCCCAATGGGTCTATTCTTGTTAAGGAGAACTATGGGAAGGATCAAAAAACCCTGATGGCAGTTACGCCCATGTATAAAATTAATGGGTACAATCCTGAAGGGGGAGACTGGTTCTGGGGCAAATATGGGCCTGACGGTACGGTGCAAGCCGCCGGCAAACCTAAAGGCTGCATTGAATGCCACAGTGTACAGAAGGACAAGGGTTGGGTTTTTCTCCAGCCAGAGGTCGAGTAATCCAATAGGTTCCTCAAGGGCTTAAGGGGAAAACGATGAATCCCCTTAAGCCCTATTACTTCTTTTAGGGTTGTGTGTTTTAGTTAGAAGTCATCTCAAAATAGAAGAATGGTTCCCGGTCAAGGACTCACTAAATTGAACCGCAGAATATCGAACAAGGAATAACGAATGTCGAAGGAAACTTCATAATTCGAAATTCCTTGTTCAGTATTCGATATTCGTTTTTTAATTCACTCGAACCCTTGAATCCCTGCCCGCCGACTCTTGGCGGGCCGAACCCATTAGTTCTAACGATTCAAGCCGTACGCAGAGATCGGCCCTTCGATTGCCGGTTGTGAAAATTAGCCCTTACAACCGGCCACTCAGGGTCGTGAGCCTGTCGAACGAGCGATATGGCACTTTTGAGATAAATTATGGGGGGAAAATTATTTCAGTTTGGCCAGAAGCTTTTCTGAAACCTCTTTCACGCCAGGTTTTCCGTCAAGATCGACGATCTTGGGATTTCCATCGTGTTTTGACGAAAGATCCCTGAAAAAATGTATGGCGGCCGTTGTCCCGGTATCTGAGTCGTAATAAATATTATGTCGCTTATCAATCGCAGCCTCATCCTGATCATCCGATCTGGTCTTGAGCTCCCCTCCGCAAACTCTGCACCCGTCTCCTTCCGGTTTAATGGCGTCGATAAAGATATTGTTGGGATGGTTATTGTCATTGACGCACAAGCGCCTGCCCATGATACGATTTTTTGCTATCTCTCTATCAAGTACCATCTCGATGACAACGTCGAGAGCGATGCCTTCCTTTTCGAGGGCTTTGTCCAGTTCTTCCGCTTGTGTCAGATTCCTTGGAAACCCATCCAACAGCCAGCCCCCTTCACAGTCCTTTTCTTTGATGCGGTCAAGAATCATAGGAATGGTGATACTGTCCGGAACCAGCTCCCCGCGATCGATGTAGCCCTTGGCCTCGTTGCCGAGGTCGGTTCCTCGCGAAATATTATCCCTGAAAATTACGCCGGTCTCAATATGGGGGATATTGAATTTATCTTTGACAATAGCACCTTGAGTACCTTTGCCACTACCATTGGGGCCAAAAAAAAGAATGTTCATATTTTATCTCCTTTCAAAGTATTAGAAACAGTTCCGCGGTTCTATATCTGATTTGCAGGATCGAGAGAAATCTCTTTCTCGTCAAAGTGTGTTACAGGTCAATATTTCAAAAGGGGGGCCTTGTCAAGTCCTGAAAAGAACCCCTGATCACCATCATAAAAAAACGGTTCACGGTGTACGGTATAAGGTTTAGGGTACAAGGCGCAGGGCATAGGGCTTACGGAAACTCAGTGTTTATTTTACCCTTGCGCCTTGAACCTTATGCTATGAGCTCCTTCTACATACCTTACACCCTGAACCTTGCACCTCTTTTTCATAATACCGTGATGGTGATCAGGAATACTCAATAATATGTCAATTTCGTTCTTGGTAAAGAAATTGGGTGGTGGATTTGGGGGATTTTCTCTTTTGAGGCTTAATGGGTCGTAACGTCTCTTTTTGATTCAATCCTCAGAAAGGAAGGAGCCGAGGAGATCATGGCCCCTTTCAAATAGAAGTCCGCTCCGTTTGGCATCCGCTTCCGAGAAAAAGAATCCATGGCACTCTGCTTCGATTTCTCTTTTAGAGGCCCATGCAAATGGGGTCGGTTCACGCGTATGTGTTCTTTCCACAATGGGGGTGAAGTGATCGCTGGCAACCATAACCCGGTAATCTCGGTGTTTTTTCAAACCTTCGAGGACAGGCCCAACAACTTTTTGGTCAAAATTTTCAATGGCCTGGATCTTCTCCATGAAGTCACCATGATGGCCAGCCTCATCCGGTGCTTCCACATGGACAAAGACAAAGTCCGAGTCCTCAAGACAAGCGATAGCTGCTTCCACCTTGCCTCGATAATTGGTATCCAGATAGCCGGTTGCCCCCTCAACATAGATGGGGATAAGGCCGACGCAGATCCCAATCCCCTTTAACAAGTCCACAGCGGAAATGACACTTCCGTGAAGGCCATACTTTTCTTGGAATGAGGGTAGTTTTGGCGCCTTTCCCTGTCCCCAGGGCCAGATGCTGTTTGCGGCTTTCAGTCCTCTCTTTTTTCTCTCTCGGTTCACCGGGTGTTCTTTCAATATTTGCCAGGACCAGGTGATGAGGTCTGGGATCGGGTTTCCCGAATCATGATTCAAATAGGAGGCCAAATTCTGTTCAAGGACATCATGTGGCGGTATAGAGACGGCATCTTCCGGTCCATTCGCCCATACCAGAAGATGGCGATAAGCAACGCCTGAATATATGTCTATGTCGGGGTTTTGTATGCCGTCTTTTAGACTCTTGATTATTTCGGCCCCCTCTAAAGTTGAGATGTCCCCGGATGTGTTGCTGACCATAATAATCTCTTCATTCGATCTCCAATCCAAGGATACCAGATTCATCCTGAATGCCACTTGGCCGGGCCCGAGTTTCACATTCATACTGGCCGCTTCCAGGGGGGCCCTACCCGTATGGTATTGGGTCGGGTCGTAACCGAGTAACGAGAGGTTGGCGATATCGCTACCCGGTTCCATGGTGTCCGGTATGGTTTTTGCCAGACCCACACGGCAGGCGGCGACCTGATCCATATGGGGTGTGTTTGCCACCTCCAGAGGTGTTTTCCCTTCGAGTTCTTTCAAGGGGTAATCGCCCATACCGTCGCCGACGAGAATGGCATATTTCGTTGATTGAGATGCTTTCGTCATTACTCTCCCTCAACCCTGATTACCATGGTCTTGTCGGTAAGCACATCTAAACTGTCCAATCGAGAGAGGGCCTTTGAGACACTGCTTTCACGGGCCTCATGGGTCAGCATGACGACAGGAACCGACCCGTTCACCTTTCTGCCTTTCTGAATCACATTGGAGATGCTTATTTCATGGTCCCCGAGGATACCCGATATCTTGGAGAGGACACCGGGTCTGTCATTGGCGGAAAATCTGAAATAATAAGCGGCCCTCAGGGTCTCCATGGGTTGAATGGGTATCTCCTTCTCCTGGGGGCTGGCATGAGCGAGAGGGGGCATGGGTTTGCTGATCCCATTGCAAAGCTGCCTTGCCAGATAAATAATATCGGAGACCACGGCGCTTCCAGTGGGTCTTCTTCCGGCACCCAAGCCGTAGTAGAGGTTCGGCCCCACAAAATCGCCTTCTACATAAATGGCATTGTAGGCTCCATTGACATTGGCCATGATATGGTCCAATGAAACCATGGTAGGGTGCACTCTAGCCTCAATCCGGTCTCCTAAATTTCTGGTGATGGCCAGCATTTTAATGCAATAGCCGAATTGTCCGGCGAATCGGATATCCTCCGGGACCAGATTCTCAATGCCCTCCCGGTAAATGTCATCAAAAGGGACGGGGGTGCCGTATATAATGGATATAAGAATAGCCAGTTTATGAGCCGCGTCCGTTCCATCCACATCGAGGGTAGGGGGGGCCTCCGCATATCCGAGTTCAATGGCCTCTTTAACGGCCTCACTATAAGGGAGGCCTTCCTGGGTCATCCGGGTTAAAATGTAGTTGGAGGTCCCGTTCAGGATCCCCATGATGGTACTGATGCGGTTTGCGGACAGGCCGTCCTTTAAGGCACGAATGATAGGAATGCCACCGCCCACGCTCGCTTCAAAAGCAACACCGACCCCGAATTGCTCAGCTGCTCGGTATATCTCTTCCCCGTGTTCCGCTAAAAGGGCTTTATTGGCGGTGACCACATGTTTTCCATTCTCCATCGCCTTCAAGATATAATCTTTGGCCTTCTCCTTTCCCCCCATAAGTTCCACAACAATATCGATCTGGGGATCATGGATGATTTCCATGGCATCTGTCGTCAATAGATCGGGATCGATAGGGAACCCTCTGTCGGACTGGGTATCAAGATCGGCGATTTTTTTGACTATGATCTCAGATCCAACCCTGTTTAGTATGATATCCCGATTCTCAAACAATATCTCGACAGTGCCGGCACCAACAGTCCCGAAGCCGATGATTCCCACATTTATGTTGGACATTTTTACCTCGATGGTCCTTTCATGGATCCAGTTTATAATATTTGTCAGAAATATGTTCCGATTGGCCTTTTTATTAAATCCCCCTGTCCCCCTTTGCCAAAGGGGGAACTTATGAAGGCCTGAAATAGTATCAGCACACCTATGACTACAATGAGCAATGTCGGAGTGTAAACGTTCCCCCCCTTTTCAAAAAGGGGGGCCAGGGGGGATTTTATGCTGTCGTAGACTCCTTCCAATCGGAACATATTATTGACAGCAGCTATAAAACCTAAATTGATGCGATTTTTCCTTCCGGAATTGGTAAATTCAGGAGCAATAATGATAGCCAAGGGGGATCAAAAAAGCAATACCAATCCACGGCAAGGGGATTGGTATTGCCTGCCCGCGCGGGAGCGCGAAACAACCTGAAATGGGTGGTAAGGATAATAAAAGAGCCCCGACGAAAGGTCGGGGCTCTTTTATTTAGGGTTTATCTCTAAAGACGTTTTTACGCAGGGACCGGTCCAAGTGAACCAAAGGCCGGTATTTTCACACTGTTTTGGGCACACTGCTCCGGATTTTGAAAGGTCAAGGTCTTCCAAGATTTTTTACTCTTCAACAATTCCGACAACATGTGTTGATTGAGAAAATGACCTGATTTTTGGACGACAAAATGGCCGATAACCGGAGAGCCGAGAAGGGCAAGATCCCCTAAGAAATCAAGGATTTTATGTCTCACGAACTCATCCTTATACCTCAACCCATCCTCATTAATGATTCTAAAATCATCAATGACGATAGCATTGTCCAAAGACCCACCCTTTGCCAAACCATTTTCTCTAAGGGTCTCGATATCTTTTAGGAATCCGAAGGTCCTTGCCCTGCTTATCTCTTGGATGAAATCTTTGCCGGAAAAACAGAGATCCAAGGTCTGATTTTTTAACAGAGGATGATGAAAATCTATTGTGTAGGTGATCTTGAGTTCCTTTGAAGGGTGTACTGCGACAGACCGGTTTCCTTCTTGGATCTCAAAGGGCTTCTTAATGACAACGAATCGTTTTAGATTTCGCTGTTCCTTAATCCCTACGCTCTTTAAAAGAAAAATAAAAGGGGCCGAGCTACCATCCATGATAGGGACTTCGGGTCCGTCAAGTTCTACCCGGGCATTGTCAATGCCCAGCCCAAAAAATGCCGCCATGAGATGCTCAATGGTGGAGATCTTAGAGCCATTATTCCCAATGGATGTACACAAATTGGTATCAACGACATTTTCAGAACGGGCTTCAATAACCGGGTGACCCGTTAAATCCTTTCGAATGAAATTGATGCCGGTACCTGCCGGTGCCGGCTTTATGGTTAACTTTACCCTATTTCCCAAATGAAGTCCGGTTCCCATGCAACTTACTTCATCTCTTATTGTTCGTTGTCTAAAATCCACATTCTACTCCATATATTTTATTAAGAATCACTGCTTGGAAGTGCAAACAATATGCCAAAATAATATCTAACAGTTGTTTGATCGTGAGTTTGGTTTAACAGCTTGAAATTAAAAGAGAAAATATAACCTATCCCCTGGAGTGAAATATCCGTTTTACAGGACGTCGCAGTTGAGTGTGTGAAAATAACCACAACATAAATGTTAAAATGCTACATTCAGGCTATCATTGGTCCAAACATTCCAAGATTCACAGTCTCATTTAGACATCGTATAAAAAAATGGTATATGGTTTAAGATATACGGTTTAAGGCCAACTAAACTTACAATCCGGTATTCTGTGAACCATACACCGTTAGAGTTATGCCTTTTCCCTTATTCCTTACACCCTAGACCTTACACCTCTTTTTCATAATGCCTTGATGGAGGATCAGGGGCTTTTTCCGCTTGCGCTCGTCGGCCACACCCTATATGATACGCTGTGCGATATAGATGATTACTGAACGCCACTTTCCTTTTCATCCCCTCGCGAGGCATAAAAGTCAGAGGGGACCGCAGAAAGTCACACTTGCGAATTGTTATGAACAAGTTTGGGGGTAAATGTTTTTTAAGGCTTGGCCTTTTGATGGCTTTCCTAAGCTTCTTAGGATGTTATCCGACACTAAAGCAGGAAGCCAAAAAGCCGGATGAAGCCCTCAGAAAGATCCGTTTTTTCCATCCAACATTTAAAGATGATTTGGATTTCTCTTCCCTGGCCCAAGCCATCGAAAGAAACCTAGAATACCTTAATCGCCTCGATCCCAATAAGCCTTTTTATTACGGTCCCCACAAATACACAACCAAGCAAGTTCAAGAGAGTCAAGAGGTGTTTCTAGACCTCATTACGGCATACCCGGATTCAAAGGAATTGTATAGAAACCTCCGTAAACATTTTTTAGTTTATAAAGCGACCGGACGCGTTGGTACAAAGGATGTTCTCTTCACGGGTTACTTTGAGCCCATCTATGAGGGGAATATCGTACCTGACGAAGAGTATGCTTTTCCCTTATACCGGAAACCTGACGATTTGATCAAGATCGATCTCTCCCTATTCCGTGACGAATTCAAAGGAAAGAGTATCACTGCAAAGATCGAAGGGAAGAGCGTCCTGCCCTATTATTCCAGAGAACAGATCGAGACAGAGAAGGCCTTGGAAGGAAGGCACTTGGAAGTCGCATGGCTCAAGGATCCCTTGGACGTGACCTTCCTTCACATCCAGGGTTCCGGACGACTGAATCTGCCTGACGGTACAACCATTTCGGTAGGGTATGATGCAGCGAACGGAAGGCCTTACCGGAGTATTGGCCGGTACATGCTGGATGAAGAATTACTGACGAGGGAAGAGATGTCTATGCAAGCAATCCGTCAGTATCTTTTCGAACATCCGGAGATCCTAGAAGAGGTTCTGAATCATAACCCTTCTTACGTCTTTTTCGATATCAGGGAGGAAGGACCCCTGGGCAATATTAGTGTCATTTTAACGCCGGGAAGATCCATAGCGCTGGATTCCAGGCTATTTCCAAAGGGGGCACTCGGTTTTATTTCATGTAAAAAACCTGTGTTTGACGGCGAGGGGAAGATCACCGATTGGATCGATTTCTCCCGTTTTGTTGTCAATCAGGATACGGGAGGGGCTATCAAGGGCGCGGGAAGGGTGGATCTTTTTTGGGGAAGTGGTGACTATGCCCAGCTGGCCGCGGGCAATATGAAGCATGAGGGAGACCTCTATATCCTCATCAAAAAACCTGAGAACTAGGTTTTCCTCGTCTCTTCCTATTAGGTGAAAAAATTGGGTATCACCCCCACCTTAATCCTCCCCAATCCCAGGCTGTGTCGTAAAAAAAGTGCCTTAATTCTGACTGTCATGCCGGACTTGATCCGGCATCCAGAAACGTAAAAACCTTGAAACTGCACTGGATTCCGGGTCATGCTGACTGTAAGAAATTAAGCATCTACAGTCAGCGGCTGACTGTAAGAAATTAAGCATCTACAGTCAGCTACAAGCCCGGAATGACAACACAGCTAAATACTCGTATTTGCAAATTGCGTCACAGCCTCTCAAGGGAGGAAGGGATTCTGCGGTTGAATGAGATGCCCCGCCCGGAAAGGGAGAAAGGCTTCACCGGCTATATAGAAAATTTAGAAAAATCAGCAATACTCTGGAAAAACCCGGCCAAGGCCTGTAACATGGCCACCCTGTTGTCTTTCAATTGAGGGTGATCCTTAGTCAAGATCTCCACTTCATCAAAAAGGTCATCCACGGGTTTTCTCAACCGGACCACGAGATTCAGGGCCTCATAGTATTTCCTGTTTTCCATCAATTGAAGAATATCGTCTTTGAGTTCCCCGTATGATTCCCAAAGTTTGAATTCAGAGGGTTCCTTGAACAGGCCGGGGTCCACATCCAACGTTCTTTCCTGTTTTTTTAATATATTGGTTATTCTTTTAGAGGTCAGGACGAGAGACTCAAACTCGTTCGATTCAATCATGAATTTTTTAAGCTGTTCAATCCTGAATCGAAGCTCATGGACATGGTCGAATCCGGCCGATAGAATAGCTTCCACCAAATCAGACGTATACCCCACACCCAACATCATATTCTTGTATCTTTCCCTGAAGAAATCGATCACTTTGTTCGAAACCTGAATGTTATCGAATTCAATGGCCTCATGGAGAATAGATGTAGCCGTGGAAACCAGCCCCTGAAGGGAGATTTTCCAGGCCATTTTTTCTATAATTCGAATAATGGCAAGGGCATGTCTGCGGAGTGCAAAAGGATCAGCCGTACCTGTCGGCTCCAATTGAACGGCAAAACATCCCGTGATGGTATCCATACGGTCCGCCACACTCACAATAGCCCCCAGCATAGAATCGGGCGGTTCATCCCCAGATCGCGTTGGGAGATAATGTTCTTGTATGGCCAGACAGACCTCTTCAGGGTAACCGTCCAGACGTGCATATTCTCTCCCCATGGTCCCTTGAAGGGAGGGAAACTCCATGACCATTTCGGTCACCAGATCGCACTTGCTCAGCTTGGCGGCAACCCTGACTTCATCAGCCTTTTCGGGGGCAACCCGTTCTGCCAGATAATCCGCCAGTTTTGTAAATCGTTGAACCTTAGCGAAGGATGACCCCAAGTCGGCCTGATAGATCACCCCCTTTAAGTCATCCAGCCTGTCTTCAAGGGGTTTTTTTCTGTCCTCCTTGAAGAAGAAATCCGCATCAGCCAGTCTGGCACGGAGCACCCTTTCGTGGCCCCTCCGCACAACAGATTCATCCTTCGCAATCGTATTGTTTACAGCCACGAAATTGGGCATCAACCGGTCTTCAGCGTCACGTAGGGAGAAATACTTCTGGTGCTCTTTCATAGCCGTAATCAGGACAGGGCCGGGAATGTCAAGAAATCCTTTATCAAAGCTCCCGCAAACGGCTGAAGGAAATTCGACCAGGTTGGCTACAGTACTCACCAATTCGGGGTCGTTCACGGGGATGCCGGAAACGGTCGAAGCTGCTGCAATGGTTGTTTCCTCTACACTTTTCTTTCGCTCTTCCCTGTCAATGATCACGGAAGCGGCCCTGACCTTTTTTACATAATCCTGGATGCCGTTAACTTCCAGTACCTGCGGAGACATGAATCTGTGCCCTCTGGTTTGATTTGCGCTTTTCACCTCGGCCACTTCGAAAGGGATGACCTCTCCATTGAAGAGGGCAAGCACCCAATGGATAGGTCTCACAAAGGGGAATCCAACCTGCCCCCAACGCATGGATTTTGGCCAGGGCAGGTCCTCGATTATTTTTGGGAGAATTTCGGAGAGGACCTCTATGGTAGGTCTTCCTGGAACGTTACGCTTCACATAAAGATATTCACCCTTCGAGGTCTTCTTCCATTGAAGTTCATCGAAAGGTACGCCCTGTTTCTTTGCGAAGCCTAGGCCCGCTTTTGTGGGGTTTCCCTTTTCATCGAGGGCAGCTCTTTTTGGCGGTCCTGTCACCTCTTGAACGATTTCCTCTTGTTTATCGGCAATGGCTTCACCTATTAAAACCAGTCGCCTCGGTGTTCCATGGGTGCGAAGTCCTTTGCCCAGATCTATGCGGTTATTCTTCAGGTTTTCCTCGGCCAATCGTTCCAAAGCATTTAGACCTTTTTCAAGATAGCCTGACGGAATTTCTTCGGTCCCTATTTCAAAAAGTAATTCAGAAGGCATGTTTTCTCTCAATCTTTGTGCGGGTCGGTATTTATCGGTTACCCGCTCTTTGTATAAAAATAAGCCAAAGTATATGAAAAGGATTCAAGGATTCGAGGAGTCAAGGGGTCAAGTGATCTTAAAAAAAAATTGAATTTCGAACAGGGAATTTCGAATTATGAAGTTTTTGGTTTTACCCTTCGACATTCGTTATTCCTTGTTCGATATTCTGCGGTTCTATTTAGTAAGCCCCTTGAATCCTCAAGTCTCTAACTCTGTTTTCGCCCTTCATCTCTTCATTCTGCATCCTTCTCGACTTTTCTATCACCAGGGTTTCTCATCAGTGGAAATCCCATCTCCTCTCTTTGGGCGACATAATTCTTCGAAACCAGGCGAGCGAGATTTCGGATGCGATCGATATATTGTGTCCTTTCCGTGACGCTGATGGCTCCCCTGGCGTCAAGAAGATTGAAGAGGTGTGAGCATTTGAGACAGTAGTCATAGGCGGGCAGGACAATCCCTTTTTCACTTATCTTCAGAGATTCCTGCTCACACATCGTAAACATCTTTAAAAGCATCTCCACATCAGCAAGTTCAAAACAATAGACGGAGTTTTCCCATTCCCCTTTTTTATGGACATCACCATAAGTTACCTTATCATTCCACATGAGATCATAGACGCTCTCTTTCTCCTGCAGGTACATGGCGATTCTTTCAAGGCCATAGGTTACTTCTACAGAAATTGGGTCGAGCTTGATGCTGCCGGCCAACTGAAAATAGGTAAACTGGGTTATTTCCATGCCATCAAGCCATACTTCCCAGCCGAGACCCGAAGCCCCAAGGGTAGGAGATTCCCAGTCATCCTCAACAAAACGGATATCGTGATCCAGGGGGTCGAGGCCGAGGAGCTTTAGGCTATCCAGATATATCTCCTGGATATCGATGGGGGAGGGTTTGATGATGACCTGATACTGGTAGTAATGCCCCAACCGATTGGGATTCTCTCCGTATCGGCCGTCTGTGGGCCTTCTGGAAGGTTCCACATAGGCAACAGACCAGGGCTCCGGACCCAGGGCCCGCAAGAGGGTGGCCGGGTTAAAGGTGCCGGCTCCGACCTCCAGGTCATAGGGCTGTTGAATCAGACACCCCCTATCCGCCCAAAATTTTTCTAAACTTAAAATCAATTCCTGAAAAGTCATGAATGCCCCCATCACATTGATGTCCAAAATTAATACGAGGCTCGGTTAATAAATTGAGAGGTTATGTTGTTAGGTGCTGTAATCGTCTGGAATATTGGAAAAATGGAATGTTGGAAATCTTATTTTACCCATTCCTCCCTGGCCCAGACCTGATTTATTCAGCCGTGTTTCTCTGAATATTGTTCACGTAATTGTAAGGTGTCCCAAATTAGATTCAGTCAAGTCGCGCCAGCGCGGGCCATTATTCCACCATTCCATTCTTCCGAAGTCCCCTTCTCGAGCAACCAGCTCTAGGCCGTTTCATAGGCCTCTTAAGGACTTTTGATGTCTATATTTGAACAAGAGTGCCCCATCAAATATTTCCCCCGAGAAGTTCAATTTAAGCGGTGGGAAATTATCACCTGGTGTGAATAATGTCAAGGCATCTACGCCTTCGATCCAATTGAAAGGGCCATTGGTGGCACTCTCCTTTATTTGTTCCTACTGGCGGTGGAAAAACGAGGCGAAGGCGGCCGGTTGTAAAGAACAATTTTCACAACCGGCAGGCGCAGGGGTCTTTTAACATGGCCAGTCATGGTCAATGGGATTCTATTTTTAAAATACTGCCGCTGATGGTCCGGGGGCGTCGCGTAGTCCAATCCAGAATCTCGCCATCATACTTCTTCTGGAAATATTCAGCAACCTTATCAAAGGTGGGTCGTCCCGGATCGGCAATGAACACAAGCCCCACACCCTGCCGAAGTGCACGGACAATAAGCCTTTTTAATTGTTCAACCAGTTCGTCCCAAAAGCAGATATCGGCACCGATCATGACATCCATTCCTTTTAGATGTTGTGCAGTCAGTCCGCTGAAACTTCTCTTTAAGGTTTTAATTTTTACACTGTTGATATCGGCGTGTAGGTTCAGAAAGGGAAAGATCTCAGGATCGATATCGACGCCGGTCACGGCCGCGGCGTACTTTTTAGCGCAGTAAATCCCCGCCAATCCCCAACCGCATCCAATCTCCATGACATTGGCCCTTTCCGGAAATCCCCGGCGGTTGAAGTAGTCCATGAGCAACCAACTCGATGTCCAGAATTTATTTCCGTGGAATCCGGGTGCGTTCTCTCGTTTGAGTTTCCTTATTTCCGGGTGTCGGGAAAGGAGGACCTTTATCCCGTATGCTCGAATTTGTGTTTTTATTGTGCCAGTCATTGGATCTCCATTAAAACGGTGTAAGGTAGGCTGGTTGTAAGGAACAATTTTTCACAACCGGCTGGTGTACGGTGTGCGGGGTGGCATCATAACCAAATTTGAAGAAAGAATCCATTCTATCGTGAACCGTGGACTATAAGCCGTACACCTGCCGGTTGTAAAGAATAATTTTTCAAAACCGGCTCACTGAATACCCTATGCTGTAAACCGATTTGTTTCCATAATCTCCTTGCATGGCTATGAAGACAACAGTATGATTAATCCTGATGTTGTAAATATACAATGGGAAAGAGTCCCGGTGAGTCACGGGAGATCAAGATAGGTTCCGGGAGAGAAGGGAACAAAGGGGCAAGATGGATATCCTTCCTGAATGGGAAAGCATCGACCCTACAAGACTTAGAGGAACCCTGCTTGTGGTGGGCGCGTCTGGCGTGGGGAAGAGTACCTTTGCCCGATATCTCTATGGCCGGTTACAGAAATCTGCTGACCGTGTGGCTTACCTGGATGGTGATCCGGGGCAGGGCCGGCTAGGGCCTCCTGCTACTATGACAATAACATCCGAGCGGATCGGGGAAGAACCGTTTCAGGATCAAGGCGCGGTATGGCGGACTTTTGTGGGGTCGTCTTCACCGGCCGGACACATGTTGCCGGTGGTGGTCGGTTCAGCGAGACTGGTCAGGGCCGCACAAGAGGCGGGTATCGAGGTGGTCGTCTATGACACAACGGGCTTGATTGACCCGAACAGAGGGGGGACCTATCTCAAACTGGCAAAGATAAATTTGCTGCGCCCCAGTATCTTGTTCGCCATCCAGCGAGACGGGGAATTGGACCCCCTATTGAGTCCTCTGCTAGGCAGTCGACGGCTGGAGGTTGTCAAAATGCCCGTATCCCCAAGTGCGAAAAACCGTGACCTCCCAAGCCGGAGAGCTTCCCGTGCCGAACAATTTGCTCAATACTTTGCCGATGCAGAGGCTAAAATATTGAGTTGGGCCGACATGGCCGTTTTCCCGAGTCCTGAATTCAGACTGAATCTTCTGGTGGCGATGGAAGACTCGGATGGATATGTCTTAGGGCTTGGCATCGTTCAACAGATCACTGAAACATCCAGGGAGGTGACCCTACTTACCCCCTTGTCTTCTCTGGAAAAGATAGATTCTATTCAATTAGGGGATGTGGTTTTGGATCCTCGGACGTTTTTTGATCAGCCGGTGAGAGCGAGAGGGTGAAGGCGATTGAACCGAATGACTTTCAATGAGAGAGAGCCATGGGAATAATAGAGGTGGATTTTTTCCCGGAGGAAGTGGACAGCCCCGATCATCCGGAAGCGATCATATTAAGAACGCTCCTGGAGCAGGTCGCAGATGACTACGACTGTGAGCTCTTGAGTTTTCATGTAGATCGGGGAACCGTCTCCTTCTCCTTTGACAGTGATAGGTTGGCCGCTGATATCTTGAAAACACTTCAGGAAAGCGACTTAGAAGCGCCAGATTGAAAGGGCAGATGCCCAAATACTGTCTATGTAGGTAGGCCGAACGTAGATGTTACTATGACCAGAATGACAAATGTCAAAATCCAAATGACAAATCAAATCCAAATGTTTAAATGCCTAAATGATTCCATGAAAAATCCCGATGCCTGGTCAAGGCTTCTTTTGACGTCTGCCGGGATGGCCCGTTTTTTTGCTGAAAGTGGTTTCCCCTTCACATTTTATTAGGATTTTGGTTTTTGACATTTGAGCTTTGGCATTTGAGCTTTGGCATTTGACATTAAAATCCAATATTTCCTATTAGCAGCCCCATTTTGGGATCAAATGAAGGTCACGTCATTTGGCTGGAGTTCTTCATTCCACATACTTCGACGTCTTTAGTTTTCTTTCCAGGTGATATTCGCGATGCAAGCGCAAGACCGATTTGATCTCTTTAACCACTTTTTCGGTCCAGCGCCGCTCTTTTGACTGGGTCAGTGATTCTGACTGAATCCCTATGAAAGTCTTTACGCAATCGGGTCCCATCAAAGGGGATCTGGTTGACTCTCGATGGCATTTGAGACAGGCTATGCAGCCCTTCTCCGGAATAAAGAGGGCATCACCCTCGAAAGAGTAGGCCCTTCCGCACTTGTAGCATTTTTCAAAATGGATGCCAAAACCCCCAAGGGCCATAGCCTTTACTTCAAAGATTATGGGAATGTAGGCCACTTGTTCCCCTTTGTCTATGAGGTGAAAAGCACCCTTCAACAATTCAAACATGCTTTGATCGGCCACCCCCGGTGGGAAAAGGACCTCGGTCAGTTCGATCATGTAGCTCGCTTTGGAGAGGTTGGAATAGTCTGCCCTCAGGCCGGGGTGACCATTGATCAATTTTCCCGAGTGAAGAAAATAGAGTGCACCCTCCCTTTTTAAACTGTATTCAAGCTTTACCAAGGAGAGGATATCAAGGGCGTTGACAAAGCGTTTACGGCTCCTTCGTGCCCCCTTTGCAACGCCCCTGAGCAGACCTAGCTGTGGGGTGAAAAAGGTGACCAGGAGATCCGCTTCACCATACTCCTTGATCCGCATGATGATTGCTTCGGAGATGTGGTTTTTCATAGTCTATAATCTATAAAAGCCAAGATTTTAATTCAAGTTTCGCACGACTCAGTTGAACAAGATGATCATGATAATGGGCTCTCGGCACAGAAATATTCGTGTATTCGAATTTCAAGACTCCTGGATTCCGACTTTTATCCTCCTTTGGAGGATTAGCCGGAATGACAATATGGAGCGAATGGCCGTCATTCCGGCGAAAGCCGGAATCCAGAAAAAAGCCCCGCCTACACGGCAGGGCCTCTCAGACATGTCAGAGTTGACAACTGAACCAAAAAAAGGATTTTACTCGTCACTCGTCTCTTGTCACTCGTTACTTCTTACTAATCACTCGTAACTTATTACTTATCCGAACTGTTCCTTTATTTTGGCCCTATCAGGGGTGCCGTCCTCGAGAACGGGGAAATCAGTGATGAAATCAACGTATTGGGGTTTTTTGAATCTGGCTATCCGCTCCCCAACAAAATCGATCAGGGCTTGGGGTTCTAAGCTCTCCCCGACTTTCAATTTACAGACCGCCTTAATCCCCTCCTTCCATTTTGGATCCGGCACACCAAAGACAACCGTCATCTCAACGGCCGGATGCTGAAGGATCGCCTTTTCCACTTCAGCAGGATAGACATTTTCACCCCCCGGTTTGATCAGCTCTTTTTCCGCCTTACGGCCCGCATAGAAGAGAAATCCATCTTCATCAAATCGACCCAAATCTCCTGTGTGATGCCAATTCTCACGGAAAGTGTAAGC
>JAQYVK010000387.1 GCA_030145585.1 Desulfatiglandales bacterium
TTCCTGCAAAATATCATGTAACCGTTCACGGGTTCAGAGGTTCATGGTTCAAAGGTTTCCTGATGTAACCGGGATTCAAGGTTTCATCTGTTTTCTCATTCACCATTCGATGTTGGACGTTCGATGTTCCTTTTTTTGTCCCTCCAGGGTAGAAACAACTTAGCGCTTATGCCCTTAATCCCCTCCCTCAGGGAGAGGGAATAATGATAGCCAAATATATTTAAAATCTCCTTCAACTTTGAATCGACGTTGATTATTGTTTTGACGCCTCAGACAGTGCGAGTGAGCAGCGACCTGTCACGGTGTCACATCCATAATGATATTGCCGAATCGGTCCACTCGGGCCCTCTGCCTCGGGGGAACAACGATGGTGGTGTCCATTTGCTCCACTATGGCGGGGCCTCTGATGACGTTATTGGCCTTAAGGGCATAGCGGTCGTAGGTGTTGCAATCTCCGTATCCCTTGAAGTCTTCAAAAAAGACCTGCCTGACCCCTTTCAGGGCATGTTCGGGATCCTCCGAACTTTCTTCAATCTCATACATTTCTTCCTTCTCAATGGGACCGATGGCGGCGACCGAGAGGGTTATGAACTCCACGCCACCTTCCGGAGAAGCATGCCCGAAGAGGGATTTGTGACGTTCGTGGAACATCGCCTCCAGTTTCTGGATGCTCGACCTATCCATTTTACCCTGCATCATGTCAGGGGGAATCTCCATGGCCACCTCGTGGGCCTGACCGGAATAGCGCATGTCGATTGCATATTGGCGCTTGATCTCCTCACTCTTGAAGCCCAGTTTCTCTATCTCGCCTTCAGCCTCTTTCTTTAGATCGTCATAGATCCCCTGCATGACCCCAGGATCCGCCTGAGACGTCAGGAAGACATAGGATCTGTATACATCATACCTGGCATCCGCCGTAATCAACCCATAGGCGGAAAAGGTGCCGGGAGATAGGGGACAGATCACTCTGGGTATGTGAAGCTCCTGGGCCATCCGAACAGCATGGACGGCTGCGGTACCTCCGGAGACCAGGAGACTGAAGTCCCTCGGGTCATACCCCCTCTGGACGGTCACAATACGCATGGCACCCAGCATGTTGGCGTTGATCAGGCGATAGATCCCATGGGCGGCTTCAGATATGCCCATGCCCAGCCTGTCGGCTATCTTCTCCTTAATCGCAGCCCCGGAGGCTTCTACATCCACGCTCATGTCGCCACCCAGGAAATAGTCGGCATTGATATATCCCAGAACCAGGTCTGCGTCCGTCACCGTGGGCTCTGTGCCGCCCCGGTTGTAACAGGCAGGGCCGGGATCCGCTCCCGCACTCTGGGGCCCCACATGGACAGCCCCTGCCGAGTCGATCCAGGCCATGCTCCCCCCGCCGGCACCGATCTCGACCATGTCCATCACAGGGGCGCCGACAAAGTATTTGCCGTCGATCCAGAAATTGGTCGTCACTTCCGGTTTTCCGCCACGGATGACACAGACTTTGGCCGTCGTTCCTCCCATGTCAAAAGATATGACATCCGGATAACCCAGTTTCCTGCCCAGGTCGGCGGCAGCCGTGACACCCCCTGCAGGGCCTGAATCAATGGTATAAACAGGTCTTAAACCGGCCTTGTCCGAGGACATGATACCGCCGCCCGACTGCATCACATAGTAGGCCTTTTGGTAACCCAGATCATTCAGCTTGTTGCGAAGGTTCTGGAGATAGGCCCGCATGATGGGCATGACATAGGCGTTGATGGTCGTCGTGCTGAGCCGTTCATACTCCCGGATGATAGGCAGGACCTCGCTGGAAAGAGAGATGGGAATACCCGGGAGCAACTCCTCCAGGATCTCCCTGGTACGCTGTTCGTGAACCGGATTGACGAACCCGAAATAGTAACAAACGGCAACCGACTCGACACCTTTATCACGAATTTCCCCGGCCACAAGCCTTACAGCCTCCTCGTCTAGTGTCTTGACGACGTTTCCCCGGTGATCCAGCCGCTCAGGGATCTCAAAACGGTATGGACGTTCAACCAGGGGGCTATAGCCGCCCACATAGTCCTGGGGAAGGTCCATCTGGAGATTGTACATGTCCGTGGGCCTGTCGAGGACCCGCTGTCCTCGGCGGAGTTCAAGGATGTCCCTGAATCCCTTGGTCGTCACAATGGCCGTTTTCACGCCCTTGTTTTGTATGACCGTGTTCGCCCCCACTGTCGCCCCATGGGAGAAAAAAGTGACATCCTTGAGATCGATGCCGGATTTTTTGATGACGCTCTCAACGGCAACAGAAGGGTCCTGTGGGGTTGAGGAAGACTTGGCCACACTGACCCTACCTTTTTCATCCATCATTACAAGATCGGTAAAAGTACCCCCGCAATCCACACCTACTCTGTATTTCACCGCTGACTCCTTTCCCATGCACATATTGTTTTTGCCACTAAGGCACTAAGCCACAAAGTTTTAAAAGTTTTGGATTCAAAGGTTCAACGTTCAGGGTTGAAGGTTGTCTTAAACCTTAACTTTCATAGTCTTTCTTCGTGCCTTGGTGTCTTAGTGGCTGAACTTTCATAGCAAGCTACCCCTAGTCGATATCCAGATTAAAGAACCGTTTCGGATTCTCCCAGGTCACCTGCTCTATTGTATCCCTTTTCAAACCCATTCGTCTCATGGCAAGAACAGATCTTGGAACAGAGAAATAGCCGTCCCCTCCCCAGCCGAACTCCGAGTTAACCAGAAGCCGGTCCCGTTTATCCGGATTTTCCAGAACGACCTTGGCTGCATCTTCCGGGCTCAGCTTGTCATAGCAGATACTCAGTCCCACCATGGCGCCGGAATCCAGACGGGCTTGAAGGGTATTCAGGCCGGTATGGTCGAGAACGGCCCGCCCTATGGGGAAATTCTCCTCTTGAATGACGTTGACTATCTGTGCGAGCACTGTCTCGGCCTGTGGTTCATGAGGGGTGGGTGTATGCACGATGATGGGCAGATCCTGCTCTTTAGCGATTTGCAGGTGGGTTCGAAAGAGGTCCACCTCATTCTCTATCCCTGCATCGAGACCAATTTCACCCAGCCCTGCGATAGCTTCGTGTTTGAGGTACTCCTGCATCTTCTTGAGGCACTGATCAATCGCCTCGTGTTCCATCCCATAGAAGGGCACGCCCAGGGTGACCTTTACATCCACGCCCAGGGACTTGGGATGTTTGACCTGAAAATCCAGGAAATTATCCCACATCCGAAACAGGCTATCGGCCGTCACCATCCAAGGCAAAAGGTGGGGGGTCGGCAGAATAGCCGCCTCCACCCCGGCGACGGAAAGGGTTTCAAGATCTTTTCCTTTCATCCTGTCTGTATGTAGGTGCGGGTCTATGATCCTCATGATGCTCTACCTCCTTCTTCATTCTGAGACGACGGCAATACAGTCTATCTCTACCAACAAATCAGGCTCGTGAAGAGCCGGAATACAAATTACCGTTTCTACCGGTGGCTCATCAATCAGCTTAGGTGCATACCTTTGATAATAATCCCGAATCTTTCCCTCGACACCGGGATGATCCTCCATACGGGTCAAATAGAGGACGACTTTGACGATATCGTTCATGGATGCGCCCGTCTCCTCAATGGCCCCCCTTACTTTCTCAAGAGCGACTTCAGTCTGTGCCACAACGTCATTTGAGGCGACATGAAAGGTTTCCAGGGTCTGACCACTGCACCCCGACACAAAAACATAGTCGCCTACGACCACAGACCTTGCGAAACCCACCTTGACCGGATATTTTGCGGGATAGGTCTTTTTCTCCATAAAATTATGTTCTTAAGCTCCCTCTTCTGTTCCAGGTTCAGGTTTCAGGGTTTGAGGGCCTCAAGGACCTTTTCCGGTGTCATCGGTAAGGAGTGGATCCTTATTCCGACGGCATCATACAGGGCATTGGCTATGGCCGGTGCCACGTTGGTCATGCCCGGTTCCCCAACCCCTTTGGCCCCGAAAGGACCCGTAGGGGCCGGTTCTTCCACGAGAACGACCTCGACATCAGGCATGTCAAGGGTTGACGGCATCTTATAGGTGGCAAAACTGTCGGACAGGACTTGTCCTGTTTTTTTATCGATAATCAGATCTTCGCTCAGGGCATAGCCTACTCCCTGAGCCGCCCCGCCCTCCAGTGACCCTTCCACATTCTGCGGATTGATCGCCCTGCCGATGTCGTGGGCCA
>JAQYVK010000388.1 GCA_030145585.1 Desulfatiglandales bacterium
AGGGAAAACAGGTGACAAACTCTATACCTTCCATCTTCAGGATTCTGGCCACCGCAGTCTTTCCATCCATGGTGATAATACCCCCTATTAACGTTTAAAAAACCTTTTACCACAACCAAATGGCTCTGTGTTGAAAAATTTCAAGACTGAAGACCGAGAGCATAGCGCAGAGCACGAAGCGCATAGCGTTTAAATTAGATTTAATAGTCCAATTGGTTTAATTGGTTGTATTGGTTTGATTAGTTTGGGTTATTCTGATATTTAGGAGTTCTTCTGAGTTATAAAATAAGGATCATCTCCAAATTAGTTGATCGATGATCAGGGTTCCAGGATTCCAGGGGTCAAGGGTTCGAGTGAAAAACATAATAATTAAAATCGCATAAACGTAGCACAACATTGTCTTATATCCAGGCTTTAGTTATTGCCTTTAGAGAAATATAAGGTCGTTAAAGTGAATAATATTACCTGGAGCCCTGTATTATCTCAGAGCGCAATGTTTAAGGTTAAAAAGGGTAATTAGTTTTTTTAATTAATGAACTTCAATTTGCTTTTAAATCGATTGAAAACAAACACTTGAATCCTTGACCCCTTGAATCCAGCCCGCCTTTTTTGTGGCGGGCCGACCCCCTTCTCCAACTAAATTGGAGAAGAACCTATTTTGAAACCCAACACTCCAATACTCCATTACTCCGGTTTGATTAATATATCATTACCAATTTGTTCTGAACCCGCCCGGAGGACGCAAATTTCCAAAATTGAATCAAACCCATTTTGGCTCAATGGGTGTTACATGAACCTGAAATTTGGCTCTGCCAGGGTTCCTCGGATGACAAAGGTGATTTTTCCCCTTTTCAACCGCTGTCTGATGAGTCTTACTGTATCTGGGGAGTCTGTCAAGTCTTTAATAAAGTCCGCAAAAGGCTCCAGAGTTCCCCTCAGATTGAGGCTGCTTCGTGATATTTCTTTATTTAAATTAACAACTCCCGTCAAGGTACCGTTCATGTTTGTGCCCCTAAGTGCCACTCGGGTCAGATTCAATTTACGGTTGTTGAGGGTCATTTTGATCAAGACCTCATGAAAACCGATGCCGTCCAAACTCATAATGGGTTCTACGAGTTCCACGCGACCTTCCGACAGCCTGAGATCAACCTCGCCGGTCCCGCGGATCAGGGATTTGGACTGCCCTTTATATGTAACCGTCCCATTGAGGACCCCTTCCAGAGTTCGGCCAATAACCTCTTTGAGGGGGTTGACCTCCCCCATTGGAACATCCTTCAAAACCAGGGACGTTTGGAAAGGGGCGTCATTTTTTTCCTTCGCAACGGAGGTACAACCCTCAAAAACCCCTTTGTAGGCAAGGGCGTTATAACAAAACGTCCATTCATCCCGAAAAAGTGACAAAATAACCGGCCTGATGAGAAGCCTTTCCGCTCTAAAAATAAGTTTCTGAGGGGTTGTCTTCAGGAGGAGTTCCGGTTCCAGAAATTTCAAGCCGAAGGTAAGAGAGGGGGATACTTTCTCCATCGAAAGCGCTAATTGGGGATTAATTTTTTCTACCCTGGCCTGTAAAAACCCTTGAATGGCCTCTGAAGGAAAACGATAATACAATAACCCCAGGGTCAACAGAATCCCGAAGATGACATATCCCACCCATTTCTTCCTGCTCTTTTCGGTTTTTTTATTCATCGCCATAGATTTGTTCGACCTGATTTAGCCACTCATATTCCAGCCTAGCCCGTGGGGCCTCAAAACAGAATTTCAAGAGAACGATGGGTTTCCGCTTTCTCCCTCTACTTGTTCAACGTCAACACCTGCAACACCACATCCAGGTATCCAGGCTCCTTTTTGTTTCCCTTGATTGAAATCCTTTTGATACTCGTCACATTCTTCGGCGATTCAATCCGATGAAGGTATCCCACCAACTGCTTCATAGTGATCGTCTCCAGTTTTATCTCAACCATGGATTCTTTGTAGGGCCCGTTGCCTTTGGACGTCGAGGGTTTCATGTATTTGATATGCTCTTTGACCTCTGCCGCACCAGCCGCCTGTTCCAGAAAAGAGAAGAGCGTAAATCCCCTCTTCCGACTCGCAAGAAACTTCTCCATCCCTTGGGAACCGCTATGGTAGTTCTGATACTCCGCCTGCATGCGCAACATGTCTCTCAACCCCGTTTCCTTTACTTCGACGCTCCGCTGCAAACGCTTTCTATTATCCAGTAGAGGAAAAACAAGGAGTTGCGCGAGAAAGAAGATCCCTAAAGCGGTCCCCCCGATGCCGATAAAATATTTCTCTCTTCTTGCCAGTTTCATGCGCTCTGAAAATCTCCATTATGGAACGAGGCCCATTGTTGTCGCTCTTTCCACTGTATATTGAGGTTGTGTCTCAATTCGTCATCCCGGCCAAGCCCCGTGAAACGGGGCGCGAGCCGGGATCCAGTAGTCCGCGAGATGTTGCTATTTCCCTGGATTCCCCTTCGACTGCCGGTTGTGAAAATTAGCCTTTACAACCGGCCGCTCAGGGTGGCGAGCCTGTTGAAAATCCCGAGCTTGTCGAGGTGGTCGAACCGCGGATCTCGCTATGCTGCGCGTCGCTCGTCCGGAATGACGGATTTTATTCATTATGACACCGTCTCGTTGGAACGGGGCGGCATTTTACCGTGCTCGCTGCAACTTTAACTCAAATTGAACCTTTTTTCCAGATCTGTCCAGATTGGCAGCCGAAATGGTCACTTCACTAAAATAGGTGGAGCTTTCCAGCCCATTCTTTAAACTGTCCACCGTGTTGAACGTATCGGTCTCGCCACTGATCCTTACCGTCTCCGGATCGACCACCATACTGGTCACGTGCACATCCAGGGCGCTCGGAACGCGCTCAGAGATATCTTTTAATAGGTCCAACACCCTCTGGTCCGATCCCATCCCCGGGATCGAAATGGATGATGCCTGGATTTCCTTCATTTTACTCTGCATCTCTTCCACCGGCCTTCTAATCCGCGTTACCTCCGGAAAAGTTTGTTTGAATACCTCCATGATATTTTGTTCCAACATCCTGTGTTGTTTTTTCACAAAATAGTATTCGGTTCCCAGATCAGCGGCCAGAAACGCTAAAATGATGATCAAAAAGACCGACCACGTTCTAAGCTCCTTTTTGAATCCGATATACTGCTTTTTTACCTCGAATTCACCCTTCCTGAAGTCGAAACCTTGGGCCTTACCCTCATCCCGAAGAGCCAAAGCCAGGGCATTGTCCATCAAGGCGGGAGTCCATGCAGAGGCGATGTCCCTATCCATCCCGATCTTCTGATTGCCTCGAAGGTTGATCTGTTCAACCGGCAGGTCCAGGTGCCGGTTCAAGAGGTTCCCCATCTCTTCATAAAGGGCACCCGGGCCCGTGAAGAAAATTTTCTCAGGGTGAATGTTCTGATTATTGTGCCACTTAAAAGCATGTATCGTGTTTTGAACCATGGTGCAGAAGGTCTCAATTTCTGATTCAATCTGTTCTGCGATGGGGGACTCTGAATCTCCGTTTCCTTCATTTGTCACTGATCGGGCAAGGGCATCTCCACCCGATGCAAACGTGCGGACCAACACAATCCGCCTTTTGATGAAGAGGATCATCGTGTTTCTCGTGGCACCAATCTCGAGGAAGAGCCCGTTGTCCGGAGGTCCTTCTTCTTTTAGGAGCCTTGCGACCGTTGGGACACATCGGATATCCATCACCTGGGGATCAATGCCGCAGGTCCTCAACTGTGCCATGTATTCAGAAAGGGTGGATTTTCTTACTGAGGCGGCCAGGATCTTACTTTGTTCCGCCCGATCAATCATCGAAAAATCTACGACCAGTTCCTCGATCGTAAAGGGAACCACCGTCTCGATTTCATAGGGGAGGGTCTGTCTGATCTTTTTCGGCTCTTTGAAGGGCATTTGAAGGTTTCGAAAAGATACGTGCTCCCCCGAAATGGAAGCAAAATAGGTATCGCTTTTTAGGTCTATCTGTTGTGAAAGCTCTTTTAAGGCCTCCTCCGTCCCGTCATGCCCATTAACCATGACCCTGCCGCACGCCGTGACCTGATATCCCTTCAGCCCACTCTTTACTTGCACCGCGGTCACTGAATCTTCGTTTATGTCTAAGCCTAAAATCTTTCCCGGCATCTCTCCACCCTATTCCACGCTCCAAGATACAACTTTGAGGCCCCCCTCTTTTCTTTCCACCAGGCTTATAACCGACTTATTCATGGCTCCCTTGAGGCCCACTGAGTTGATCTCAAAAAAGTTACTCGACGTGGTAATGAGATCATCTATTTTGACCTCGCTGCTCATTCCCTGAACCTTTTTATACCATTCCGGTTTGCTGAGATCATTGTCTTCATTCTCTCGATATGAGACCATTTCCTCTACGATTTCCTGATCCATATGCTGCGAAAGAGTTCTTAATATCAATGGATCAGCCGTATTGATATTGATCAAACCCTGACCATGGGTAGTTAAATAGGATGAGATGCCCGGTCTTCCTTCCTCACCATAGAAGAGTTCCCGCGTTATGCCTTTTACTAGGAGCAACTCATCCAAGAACTCCATGGGCCCGTTTTTACAGGCGTAAGGCTTTTCCAAGGCCTGATAATAGGAGTCCTCGGCTCCAAATTTTGTCACTTCATTATCCGGATCAATCCAATCCGTCATGGCATCCAGGATGTCTCCCACATCCTCAGGTTCAAGATCGAATTCCTCTGCACTAAAAAACCTTTCTAGTAGTTCTCTATGTTTTGGATTGACCTTTCCCGTCGTGTCCACCAACTTGTTGATACGAATCTTTCCGGCGTGATCCCTGACCCGGACCTCGAACCGCCCTTCATCAAACTGGGAAGCGGACGAGAAGGTTAAAGGGTCCGCCCAGTATTCTTGCAAGGAATCGAATTTCGTTTCCAAGGCATCTTCGTAAAGAACGGCCAGGGCGACATGAAATCCGGATCGGGCAATGTGGTCCAGTTGGACGCCGTCTTTCATATTGGCAGCCCCATACATCTCCGCTCGCATGGAGGTATTGAACTGGAGCGTAAAGGGGACGATCAGGCTGATAATCAGAATCGTCAAGAGCAGCGCAAAGCCCTTCTCTTCCTTTATATGCGCCTTAAGAAGCCTCTTCATACTCACCCCTGGACATGGGAAGTGTCACACCGGTCATGAATTTTACCGATGACTCCGGATCGTTCCGGTCCGCCAATTCCAGTAAAATGGAAACCCCTGACGGCAACTTATCCTTAAAAGTTTCCTCGGTCGAATCCCAACCGTCATGGGCCCCTCCCTCTTCGTCATAATAAGTAAACTGTATGGCGTGGAGGCGATCAGAAAGAATCCATCCGCCGGACCCTTCCTCTTCACTTTGTCCGAAATTGGCCTTGTCGGACCGGTATAGGGTAAAACCCCCTTCTTCTTCGCTGTTTTCCCGGACATAATAAACGATCTCGGCTGTCCCAGCGTAGGGTTCCTCCACATCAAAAAAAATGTGCGCCTTGGAGGCAAAACGAAGGGTATCCAGACGCCTGCTTTCCGTTTCCGTCATCGTTCCCACGAAGCGTGTCGGCTGATCCACCTCCTCTTCGTCGTCTGATGCTTTCTGTTGAGAAACCATATAAACGGATTCCAAATCTTCCGTCATCCGCTCCAGGACAATGCGGGCCATCTGGTAGAGGTCCGCCTGGGATTCGGTTTCTTCGATGTTGCGGAAAGTCCCCGTATAGGCCATGTAGAGCATGGAAAGCACAACCGCAAAGATGGACATGGCAATCAGCACTTCCAACAAGGTGAATGCCCTTTGGTTTTTTGTGCTCATTAACTTTATCGCTTTGATCGGGTTCATCGCTATAACGGCTTTTCAGGAAGGAACCGATAGGCCTTCAGTTGGTATCGATACACCCCCTCTTCGCCCCAGGAAATAATGACCGTCATTTCCTTGAGATGGTTGGAGACATTTTCCGGCAGGTCCATGCTAACATCCTCCACATTGACTTGCCAGGTATAACCGGGAAAATCCTCCTCAAAATCCCCTGAATCTGAAGCCAAATCCAGCCGGTTTCCCCATTCCGTTTCCGCCATTTTACTCTGGGCCAAAAGGGCGGCCGTGGTACTGAATTTTGCTTCACTGGCGAGGGAGATGCTCTGGGACTGGGAACTCAGTACCGCCGTCATGGCAATAGCAATGATGGACATCGCCACCATGACCTCAAGAAGTGTAAACCCCCCAACGCTTCGGTTCAAGACTCTCATCTCATATATCTTCAAATTCAATATACTCGTCATAAACTTCGACCCGTCTTAAAAAGGGGCTCAATAAAAGGGTAAATTCCCTGTTGTCCTCCATGCCCAGATGGATAATGGATTGCTGGATATACCCCTTTTTGTTGATTCGGATTCTGACCTCACCAAGCATGATTTTACCCTCTCCACTGATCCAGACATCCATGATATCAACTTGACCCATGAGAGGAGACGCATCCGCGGCGATCCGAGCCCTCTCTTCCTCTGTCATGGTAGGGGAATCAAACCAGAATCGATTCGATTCCAGATCAAAATGAAGCATATAATCCTTATGTTCACGAATCGCTTCGTTCCTTAATCGCGTTATCAGGCCAACCATCTGGCGCGTGGCGCCTTTGAGCTCGTCTCTGAATAGGGCGTCCCTGATTTTAGGCGTCGCGATGGTAAAAATCAGCCCGAGCAGGACAATCACCACCATCAGTTCAATCAGCGTGTAGCCCTTTTTATCCAGCGGCATCTCTCTTCTCGAAAATCCCCTAATCCAGTTCCCAGTTGTTGATATCCAGATTATCCTCTTCCCCCCCAGGTTCACCATCATTCCCGTAGGCTATCAGATCAAAATCTCCGTGGAGGCCGGGTGAGAGGTAAATAAACTCGTTTTCCCATGGATCCATAGGGACCCTCCCTTTTTCCAAGTACCCACCTTTCCGCCATTTCCTAGGAAGCTGCCCGATCGTCGGGGCTTCAATGAGGGCCTGAAGACCCTGTTCCGTAGAAGGATACACGCCGTTATCCAGTTTGTACATCTTGAGGGCTGTCTCCAAGCTTGCAATATCCATTCTGGCCTTCAACCGCCTCGCTTCCTCCGGCTTTCCCATGATCCTCGGGACCACTTGCCAGGCCAGGATGCCCAGAATCACAATGACGATCATGATCTCGATCAAGGTAAACCCGCGGTCATTCGATTTCCTTTTTATCATTTTTCTTTCCTCGTTTTGATTCATTTGATCTCACCCGCTCCTTGAGGCTGTCTCAAAACGCCCATCTGCTGCGTTACCCTCATCCCTCGTCACTGCGGCGTACGCGAAGCGGCACAAGGTACAAGGTGTAAGGTGTATGGCCTCAAATCGTAAAGATTGGAGAATAAAACAATTTTTGTGTTAACCCTATACCTGCCGGTTGTGTAAATTTATCTTCTACAACCGGCCTACCGTATACCGTACACCTTTTGCGTACCCCTCATTCCTCGGGATTTCGGAAGCCTTGCATTTAGACATTTTCAAACAGCCTCTGTTAAACATGGTTGTCGGACAGTCTGCCTTTCCATCTCTTCAACGAACCATTTGACTCATTTCAAAAATGGGGAGCAATATGGAAAAAACAATAAAGGCCACAACCACTGCCATTAACAGGATCATGACGGGTTCCAGGATAGATGTCATAGCCATGATTTGAGACTCTACTTCCTTCTCGTAGATATCTCCTACCTTATCCAGCATTTTCTCCAATTCCCCACTCTGCTCACCCACCGTTATCATCTGGACGGTTATGGGTGGAAACCAGCGGTTTTTTGCCAGGGGTGCTGCTAGACTTGAACCCGCTTCGATCTCCACCATGGCCTTGTCGATGACGTCGGCAATGAGCGCGTTATTGACAATATTCCTTACGATTTCTAGTGCCGATAAAAGAGGAACCCCGCTTTGAAGCAGGCTGCCGAGGGTCCTTCCAAATCGAGCCATGGCTATTTTCCGGTTGATCATTCCGAAAAGTGGGACCCGGATTTTGATGTCATCCCATAGGTAATTGCCCTTCGGGGTTTTCTTGAACTGCCTTGCCAAAATCAGGACGCCCGCTAAAACGGCGAGGATGAGCCACCAGAAGGTCTTCAGAAAACCACTCGCCCCAATAAGTAGGATCGTCGGCAGGGGGAGGGTTTGATGCATGTCACTAAACACCTTCGTAATATTGGGGACAACAAAGGTGAGGAGAAAAAATAGGATCCCGGAACCGACAAAAAACATGAAAATCGGGTAGGCCAGGGCGGCCTTGAATCGGCTTCTCAGGGTATGTTGCTGTTCACTGTATTCTGCAAGCCGGTCCAGAACCAAATCGAGAGACCCTGAAGCCTCACCGGCACGGACCATATTGATGTAGATTTGTGAAAACACCTTGGGGTGTTGGGCTAGGGACGAGGCGAGGCTGTTTCCTTCGTTCACGGACTCCTTGACCTGGGCCATAATCTTTTTTAGGACCGGATTCGAAGTCTGAGATATGAGTGCCTCTAGTGTTGAGACGAGGGTGACTCCCGCCCCCAGTAAAATGGAGATTTGTCGGGTAGCGACGGAGAGCTCACCCGGTTTGACCCGTTTAAATAGTGTGGAGAGATAGATCGGGCCGGCAGGGGCATCTTTGGGCTTGGCTGAGGCCTCCTTGACCTCCACAGGAAAGATCCCCGAACCCCTTAATTTGTGTCGGGCCGCGACAGCACTGTCGGCATCAATGATGCCATTTCGGTTCTTACCGGCGCCGTCGAGGGCCGTATATTCATAAACGGGCATAATAGGAGGATATAGAAAACCTAGTGCTCACATTTGATTTTGTAAAAACCCCCTCTCCCCAACTGACCGGGAGACTGGGCCCGGGGAGCCACGAAGCCCTCCCGCACCGTTTCGCCTCAAAACCGTTGAAAAAGGCAATAACCTTAAACGGATAAGGCATTCTATCACACCCCGCTTTTTTCGTAAACATCCTTGGCTGGAGAGGTTTTGCTCTCCTCCTTCAACAAAACTTTTGCCTTTTTTCCCGCCTGGTCATAAATGCCTAGGCCTTGATTCAGAAAATCATCGGTTTGATCCCGATTTACTTCCACAAAAGTGGCCTTTAGAATATTAATCCTCTGCTCAATAGCTTCCGACGAGGTAAAGGCCTCAGGTTCCTCATCCGCAGGCACGCGCGGCACACCCATGAGCATGTACCAAACCAGATTGTCTAAATCGGGCAGAATACCGCTCTTGGAAAAATCGATAGCATCCCTGAAATCATGGTATGCCTTAATAAAGCCCCCCTTATCTGTCATGATTCCTATGCCTCGAATTATAGTGACGAGAGACAAGTTACAAGTGACGAGTTTTTTTGCTCGTAACTCGTTACTCGTTACTCGTAACTTTTTTTAACACTACCAGATTATTACACTTTCGGCCAATTTTTTCTCCGTTCTCACAAAACCAAACTTGAGGTGAGTCCCAACGTTTCCCGGACAGAAGAATCCATTATTAAATTCAAAAAACTCTTGTGAAATCAGGTTGTTTTGTTTAGATTCTTGACTTATGAGTCAAGGTTCATTAGGTTCGATTCATTTCCACTTGCCTGACTTTTTAACGAATTTCCCTGATTTTAACAGCATTAACCCTGGCATTTTATGAATATCAAAACAAGTAAGGAGAGAACAAAAGGAAAGGGCTCAAATCACTTTCCACGATTCCTGCCCCTTTTTATTTTCATTCTGTGGGCTGGTCCCATTTTATTGGCTTTTCCCATACTATGGACTGGTCCCATTCCATGGGCTGGTCCCATTTCATGGGCCCTGCCCATTGCTTGGGCCAATTCCGCCACCGCACCGGCCAATCAAATCCTTATCGACAGTGATGATCAATTCCAGTTCGCCCTTCAAACCCTTGAACTGGGAGAATACCAACGGGCCGTGGTGGAATTCGAGCGCTTTATTCACTTCTTCCCTGATAGCGAGAAGGTGCCTCGCGCACGGTATCTTATTGGTACCGCCTATTTGGAGGGTAAACAGTATGAAACAGCCCGAAACGTATTGACTGAGGTTTATGAGTCTTACTCCCACAAGCTCCTTGGCGGAAAGGCCCTTCTCCTCATTGGGGAATCCTATTTCGCCCAGGGTATTTCGGAGGAGGCCCAGTTTTATTTCAAAAGAGTCATCCAAGAGTATCCCCTGCCGGAATTAACAAATCCCGCTTACTACAGACTCGGCTGGAGCCGAATGTCCTCCAACCAGTGGTTGGAGGCATCTGAAACCTTCAAGCTGGTTGAAAAACAGAGCCCCCTCTATCCCAGCGCTCTCGATCTGGCAGAAAGGAGTCTGAAAGGGAATCAGTTGTCCTACAAGTCACCCACCACCGCCGGCACCCTGGCGATTATTCCCGGCCTTGGGCATGCGTATCTACACCGCTACAAAGACGGATTGGTGGCACTGCTCCTGAACGGGTTGACTATCTGGGCCGCCGTAGAAGCCTTCAATGAAGACCTTAATGTGCTGGGCGGTCTCCTTGTTGCACTGGAAGTGGGTTGGTATGCAGGAAATATATACAGTGCCGTCAACGGTGCACACAAATACAATAAAAAGATAAGCGATGATTTTCGTCAAAACCTTCCTGATCGGTTTGAGATGGATTATTCCAGGAGCCGCACTGCCCCTTTGGGTCTCTCATTCAAAATCGAATTTTAGTTCTCACTTTCTATAGCAAAGCTCTGCCTCAAACCGGCAAGGTAGTGGCCCAAATATCCCAATGCTGCCCGCCCTAAAATTGCACGGGGCGGTTATGCGGAGCGATGCTGGACGCTGGATACTAGATTCTGGATACCCTCTTATATCCTTCCTCCTAACTCAAAATTAGCCGTCTTCTTTAAACATGATTAAATCGTAAAAAGTCCTAAAACCCGTCACTCCGGCGAAAGCCGGAGTCCATAACTCTTCGGAAGGACTGGATTCCAACTTTTATCCTCCCTTGGAGGATTAGCCGGAATGACGATGATGGTGTCCGGTCTACTTTTTACGAAACCATCAAACATGCCCAAGGAAATAAATTGGTTTTGAGGACTATAGGTCCGCGTATAACTACACGGTATGGATAACAAAACGGTATAAGGTGCAAGGTGTTAGGTTTACGGTGTAGGATTCACGGTTTACCGTTCACCATTCACCGTTTACTGTTCACTGCTCACCCTCATTGCATTTGAAGGGGTATTTTGGTAGAGTTGTAGTGGTTTAGTGCCATAAGTCATCCGCGATAATATTCTTATTTAATAACCCCATAATTCGGACGGGTGAAAAATGAAAAGATCCGCGTTCCAAACAAGGGTGTCCACCTTCAGGGAGAAGCTTGTAGATGCCCCACCTGATGCCGCCTGGATCATTCAGCCTGAAAACAGACGATATCTTTCCGGTTTCAAAGCCGAAGACGCCCAGCTGAACGAATCCTCCGGCTCACTTCTCATCAACCATAAAGCTAATTTTTTGATTACAGACTCCAGGTACGAAACCGAAGCCCGTAAAGAAGCGCCTGATTTTGAGGTCACGCTAGTCAACAAGGGGCTCGTGGAGGGACTCCCAGGCCTTATCGAGCCACTCGGCGCAAAAAAGCTGGGGTTTGAAGAGGACCATTTAACCTGGGGGCTACATCGACATTTGAATAAAAAATTAAGGAAGCTTGTTTCACCGGTTCGTCTCTCCCCCCTCAATGGACTGGTTGAAGATATGAGAGAGGTGAAAGACAAGGAAGAAATAAAGGCTATGGCCGCCTCCGCCAAATTAATGTCGGAGGTTCTCGGCAAGGTCATTGAAAAACTCACCCCGGATCTTGCTGAAAAGGCGATCGCCTCGCAAATCGAGGGCCTTGCCCGTGAAGGGGGGGCGGAGGACCTTGCTTTTCCCTCCATCGTTGCATCCGGACCCAATGGTGCCCTCCCTCATGCGGTTCCCACAAAGCGTAAACTGGGTGTCGGAAAACCGATTGTCCTGGACGTGGGCCTCAAGTTGGACGGTTATTGTTGTGATATGACCCGAACGATCTTTCTCGGGAAACCGGAACCGAGGTTCAGAAAGATTTATAAAGTCGTCCGACAGGCGCAGCTTGCGGCCCTTAAGGAAATTCGACCCGGTGTTGAGAGCACACACCCTGATTCAATTGCAAGGGACATCATCAAAGATGCCGGATTTGGTGACTATTTTGGTCACTCCTTGGGACATGGTGTCGGCCTGGCAACCCACGAAAGACCAAGGCTCAGCCCCCAAGGCCCCGTCCTGTTAAAGGAAGGGATGGTTGTGACGGTGGAACCCGGGATATATATTCCCGGTAAAGGGGGGGTGAGGCTTGAAGAAATGGTCGTCATCACAAAAAATGGCGCAAGGATTTTGACGAAGGACAGTCACTTTTATGATTTTTAGCCGAAATGTCCTCTAATACAAATACCAATCAACAAGATCACCTCGTTGATCTGTTCATTAGCCACATGAGGGTCGAAAGGGGCCTTTCAGAGAACACCATTCAGTCTTACAGCCGGGATCTCATCCGGTTTTTTCAATACCTGGAAGCGAAAAATCTCTCCTGCCTTAGCATCGGTCAGAACGACATTATGGATTACATGTCTTCGTTGCAAAGTGCAATCTCCGTAAGGAGCGCCGCAAGAAGTCTCTCCGCCCTGAAAATGTTTTTTCGTTTCCTCGTCTACGATGGTAAGATTAAAAACAGCCCGGCAAGACTTCTCAATACACCGAAGCTTCCACGTAAACTCCCCGGGGTATTAAGCCTCGATGAAGTTGATCGACTCCTTTCTCAACCCGATCCTGCTACTCACCTGGGCCAAAGAGACAAGGCAATGCTCGAGTTACTCTATGCCACCGGTTTAAGGGTCTCCGAACTGGTGGGTCTGAAATTATCCAATATCAACCTTGAAGCAGGATACGTCAGAACCGTGGGTAAAGGTTCAAAGGAACGGATGGTGCCCATGGGGGGAAAGGCCATGGAAGCCCTGAAGGATTTTTTAGACGACGGGCGTGTCCGTCTGTTAAAAAGTAAGATGGTCCCCCAGCTTTTTTTAAATGCTAGGGGAAGACCCTTGACCAGGCAGGGTTTCTGGAAAATCATCAGACAGTATGGCCTGAAGTCGGGCCTAAAGGGCCCCATAACCCCTCACATTCTGAGACACTCTTTTGCCAGTCATCTGTTAGAATGCGGTGCCGACCTGCGAGCAGTCCAGGTCATGCTGGGGCATGCGGATATATCAACCACCCAGATTTACACGCATGTCACCAGGGACCGTTTGAAGCAGATCCACCAGAAGTATCATCCGCGACCCTAAAAGTGGTTTGAAAACCTCCCCTCAGGCCTAATCTCTTTGTTGGGATAAGACATTCAATCCTCGAAATATTCCTTACTTCCTGCGGTTGACCGTCTTATCCCGCCTCGATCTTGATCCCGATTGAAGGTTTTCAAACCACTTTTAATGGCCCGATTCCCCAAGACAGTGAACCTTTCATGGGAAAACATATTTTAATGGATTTCATTTGACTCATGGAAAATTCATTGTTATATTTGATTACTTGTCGCGGGGTGGAGCAGTCTGGTAGCTCGTCGGGCTCATAACCCGAAGGTCGTTGGTTCGAATCCAGCCCCCGCTACCAA
>JAQYVK010000389.1 GCA_030145585.1 Desulfatiglandales bacterium
AAAGTGGCCCTCATGGAATCCCTCAGGGAGACTGCGCTGGAGATCAACCAGAAAGCCCTCGTCCTGGGAGGTGGTGTATCAGGACTGGTATCTGCGAAGACACTGAGCGAACAGGGTTATCAGGTATGCCTTGTGGAGAGAAAACCAACCCTTGGCGGTCAGGCCCAGAATCTCTTCAGGACATGGAAAGGGGAGGATGTTCAAAAGGAACTGGCCGGGTTGATAACGGCCGTTGAAAATGATAACAATATCGAGGTTCGCCTCGGGACTGAATTGGCCAATGTGGACGGGTTTGTAGGAAGTTTCAGTTCCACGTTGAAGTTTGAAGACAAGGAGTCCAACCTGGAGCATGGCATCGCTGTTTTGGCTACCGGGGCTTCGGAATTCAAACCGACCGAATACCTGTACGGGAATGATCCCCGTGTCTACACCCATCTTGAACTGGACCGGAAATTCATCGATGAGGACCCCTCCCTGAAAGACGTCAAGACGGCCGTATTCATTCAGTGCGTGGGATCCAGAGAACCGGAAAGGCCATACTGTTCCCGGGTATGCTGTACACATTCTGTAGAGAGTGCGCTCCGGTTGAAAGAGATCAACCCGGACATGAACGTCTACATCCTCTATAGGGATATCCGAACCTATGGGGAGCGAGAATATCTTTACAAAAAGGCTCGGGGGGCGGGGATCGTTTTTGTTCGTTTCAGTCTTGACCAGAAACCGCAGGTGTCTGCAGGGGAGAACGGCCTGAACATCCAGTTTCTGGATCATGTTCTTCGGCATCCCATCACCTTGCAAGCGGATCTTGTGACCCTCGCCTCAGCGATCATTCCTGAGAGGGACGAAAAACTGGCACAATTTTTTAAAGTGCCTATGAATGAAGACGGTTTCTTCGTGGAGGCCCACGCAAAGTTGGGGCCGTCAGAATTTGCCATCGACGGTCTTTTTCTCTGCGGCCTTGCCCATTACCCGAAACCGATGGATGAATCCGTGGCCCAGGCCCAGGCGGCCTCCTCCAGGGCAATTACCCTGTTGGCCAGAGAGACCATTTCGATGAGCGGGATGGTGGCCGCTGTCGATACCCGGACCTGTAGCAGCTGCGGTGTGTGTATGGATGTTTGCCCTTACAAGGCCCCCTCATTCATCAGTCAGGGGCCCCTTGCAGGAAAAGCGGAAGTGAATCCTGCGCTTTGCAAGGGATGCGGGCTATGTATCACCTCCTGCAGATCCGGGGCAATCAATCTGAGCGGGTTCGAAACAGGACAGATTATGGCCATGATCAATGAATCATGAATCAAAATGAAACGCTATACCTCGACTGAGATCGGGGCTGAAGGGAAGATAAAACATGAATGACTGGGAACCAAAGATTACGGCTTTTCTCTGTAACTGGTGCAGTTATGGTGCGGCTGATCTTGCAGGCGTAAGTCGCCTCCAATACCCGCCCAATATCAGGATCATCAGGGTCCCTTGTTCCGCAAGGGTGGACCCGAAGTTTATTCTGGCCGCCTTCCGCCATGGCTCCGATGGGGTCTGGGTTTCCGGGTGACACCCTGGAGACTGTCATTACCTGGAAGGTAATTATTACGCCAGAAGGAAATTTATCCTGTTCAAGAATTTGCTGGAACATATTGGTATAGAACCGGGGAGGTTGCACTTTTCCTGGATATCCTCTGCCGAGGGAAACAAGTTCGTAGAAGTTGCCAAGGAAGTGACACAAGCGGTCATGGAGGCGGGTCCCACCAGCCGTCTCGTCAAAAGAAAAGCTGAGGTGGCATGATGCTCGAATATACGGATAAAATCAGAGGCATTGCCCGAAAGTTGCTCGAAGAGGGGACGGTCGATGTCTTTATCGGATACAAGAAAGGCTCCGTGCCCATGATGAATGAGCCCCTCCTCATAAATGACCCCGGCAAGGCAGACCTGCTTTACTGGGACTCCCATTGTGGCCTGAACCTGTGCAACTACATTACAAAAAGGACAGACAGGATAGGTATCGTGGCCAATGGTTGCAATTCCAGAAACATCGTCACCCACATCATTGAAAACCAGATCAAACGAGAACAGTTGTATATTGTGGGCATTCCCTGCACGGGGATGTTCGATCACAGGGCCGTACAGAGGGCCGTTGAAGGGAAGGAAATATCGGAAGTCAGGGAGGATGGGACCACCCTTACAGTCATGGGTAATGGCTTTGAAAAGACATTAGAGAAAGGGGACTATCTTCGCAGCAACTGTGCCCTTTGCCTCCATCGCAATCCGGTGGAACAGGATGAAATGATCGCAGATAAGGTGGAAGAGCAAAAAGGGATGGATCCGTTTCCGGAAGTGGGGGAGATCGAAAAAAAGAGCGACCAAGAAAAGTGGGAATTTTTTACGGAGCTCATTTCCCCTTGCATCCGTTGTTATGCCTGTCGCAATGCCTGTCCCCTCTGTTATTGTCCCACCTGTTTTGTGGATGAGGCGCAACCACAGTGGGTGGGGAAAAGCATTGACCCGACGGATACCATGACTTTTCATTTTTTAAGGGCCTATCACTGCGCCGGAAGATGCACGGACTGCGGAGCCTGTGAACGGGTCTGCCCGGTGGATATCCCTGTTAGACAGTTTACCAGCAAACTCAATAAAGACGCTTTTGAGTTCTTTGAATGGGAAGCGGGGATTCGGTCGGATCAAAGACCCCCACTCGATGTTTACAAGATAGATGACTACAATGATTTTATACGCTGAGGTTAGTAGGCCTTTATCCCCTTGTGATTGAATGTCAAGTACTTTGTATCTAACTCTGGTGCAAGGAATAAACTGAGGCTGGATGCTGGTTCCTGAATGCCCCGCTATCACCCCCTCCCAAACCCTCCCCCTCGATGGGGAGGGAGCTGACTGTAGATGCTTAATTTCTTACAGTCAGCCGGGCAGGGTGGGGGTGGAGAGAGACTTTTTAAAGGTATTTCTGTGACACGACACTAATAAGGATCGGCTTTATGGATGACAAGATTTTTTCTAAGGAAGAATGGGAAAAGGCATTAGAGGGTCTGAAGGATTCTCACAGGATTTTTGTGCCGGTCAAGGAGGGGGACTATCACACATTTGCACGCCTTAGTGAGGAAAACAGACCGGATTTTGATTTCCAGAACACAAGGCTTTCCCCAAAATCCTTGATCCTGCCCCAATCGGAGCGCATGTTCGATTACAGTTTGGATGAGAAGTCAGAAGAAGCCCACATCCTCAAGGAGGCCACAAAGGAGTCATCTCCTCAGGTCATCGTGGGGTTGAGACCGTGCGATGCACTCGCCATTCAGCTGGTCAATATAAATTTTGACAATCCTGAATACCGAGACCCCTGGTGGGTTCGGGGGATTGAATCGACGACCTCTGTGGGCCTGGGTTGCAACGAGCCCTGTGCGACCTGCTTCTGTTCTTCAACGGGTGGCGGCCCCTTTAACGAAAAAGGTCTCGATGTCCTACTCTATGATTTGGGGGACAATTTTTTCGTCCGGTCCCTTAGCCCAAAAGGGGAGTCCCTTCTCGAGAAAGTCCAAGGAGGAAAATCGGCGGACGGGTCAGCCAAGGAGGAGGCGGAAAAACTGTCGGCCTCCGCTCTGGAAAAAATAACATCAAAAGTCCCCACGGATCAACTGAGGGGGAAAAATGTCAATGCGCTCTTTGACGCGCCCTTTTGGGATGAGGTGGCCTTCTCCTGCATCAATTGTGGTACCTGTACCTACCTTTGTCCGACCTGCTGGTGTTTTGACATACAGGATGAGGTGCTGGGGAAGGAGGGCGACAGGCTGAGAAATTGGGATTCCTGCATGTTTCCGCTCTTTACGTATCACGGTTCCGGTCACAATCCCAGAGAGAAAAAGGTCCAGAGGGTGCGCCAGAGGTTTATGCACAAACTAAAGTACTATGTTGACAAATATGAAACGGGTGTGGCTTGTGTGGGTTGCGGCCGCTGTGTCCAGCACTGTCCAGTAAACATTGATATAAGAGAAGTCTTTGAACTGGCCAACGGCCTATGACCAAAGACAACTGAAACAAGAGGTAGTCCATTGGAAAATCCTTATCTTCCATATCCGGTCCGAATAAAGGAAATTATTACTGAGACCGAAGACAGAAATTTGAAGACTTTTCATTTTGAGTTCATCCATCCGGAGGATGAAGAAAAATTTGTCTATACTCCGGGCCAATTCGCAGAGCTTTCCGTCGCCGGACAAGGAGAAATCCCCATCGGCATCGCATCTTCCCCCACGGAAAAGGGATCTGTTATGTTTACGGTGAATCGGGTGGGTGCCGTGACGACCTATCTACATAACATGAAGCCCGGGGAAACCATGGGTATTCGAGGTCCCTTGGGAAACTGGTATCCCTGGGAAGAAATGGAGGGGAAAAATGTGGTGATCATTGGGGGCGGTTTCGCGTTCACCACGTTACGCTCCAGCATCATCTATATGATCCAACCGGAAAACAGATCCAAATTTAAAGATATCACGGTGGTCTATGGCGCGAGGAGTCCTGGCATGCTCCTTTACAGGGAGGAACTCACCCAATGGGAACAGAGGGATGACATCGACATGCATATTACTGTGGATGCCACGGAAGATCCGGATTGGAAATACAATGTCGGATTCGTACCCACGATCACGGAGGAGAAAATCACCAGCGCAGATAACGCCGTCGCCCTCGTATGCGGCCCGCCGATTATGATCAAGTTTACCCAACCTGTCCTCGAGAAACTGGGGTTTCCCCCAGAGAAGATCATCCTCTCCCTCGAAATGCGCATGAAATGCGGTATCGGCATCTGCGGTCGCTGTAATATCGGGGACCAGTATGTTTGCAAGGAGGGTCCCGTCTTTTCCTTGGCTCAGCTGAAAGAATTACCACAGGAATACTAGGTTTATCCTCAACCCTAAACACCACACCTTTACTCTAATTTGCCAGAATGCCCCGCCCTGAAGGGCGGTGATGAATGGTTCCTTTTAAGTTCCCCTCCCTTGAGAGGCTGTGTCGTAATACCTCAAACCCGTCATTCCGGACGAGCGACGCGCAGCATAGCGAGATCCGGAATCCAGGAAATGACATCATCTCGAGGACTTCTGGATCCCGGCTCGCGCCCCGTTTCACGGGGCTTGGCCGGGATGACGTATTGTGACACACCCTCTCAAGGGGGAGGAGAGAGTTTGGTGGTTGAACGAGATGCCCCGTGCGGGAGCGTGGGGAGGCTTCACTTATGCAGGAAAATCACGGGGCAGTTCGTGAGACATGCCCAGACCCTTGTCTGACAAAAAAAGGAGGGAATGTCCGATGAAAAGGTGTATTAGGATTCAAATGTGGGTATTTTTTTGGGTTTTCTTTGGGGCCCTGGTTGGTTTGGGCCCCATTCAATCTGCACAAGCGGCATCGGGTGGTCAAAAGAAAGAACTGAAAATTGCCCTTCTCCCCATCCTCGATGTCCTGCCATTCTTTGTGGCTGAGGCCGAGGGGTTTTTTGCCGGGGGTGGTTTCAAGATCACGGCGGTACCTGTTGCAAGCGGTTTGGCCAGGGATGAACTCATGCAGGCGGGTGAAATAGACGGCATGCTCAACGAGATGACCACCACCGGCAGTTTTAACCGCAATGGGGTCCGGATTAAAATTTTGACTTCCGCCAGAAAAGCGCATGCCCGTTTCCCTATGTTCAGGGTCCTCGCTTCACCTAAAAGTGGTTTCACCACCCCGGCGGATCTAACCGGCGTCCCTATTGGAGTATCGAAGAACACGATTATTGAATACGTGACGGATCGGATGTTGGGAGCAAAAGGACTTTCCGGAAAACAGATTGTCGTTAAATCGGTGCCCGTCATCCCGGAGCGATACCAACTGCTCTTGCAGGGGCAGCTCAAG
>JAQYVK010000390.1 GCA_030145585.1 Desulfatiglandales bacterium
CTGCCTTATACACCTTGCATAGGAACCCCCTCATGGAGGGCGACCCTATTTCGGGGCTGTATGGGGGACTGTCATCTGTCAGGATATTTATATTCGCCTCATTCCAGCCATGTTGCCCTGAAGCGCCCTTCTCAGGAAACCACCAACCATAAGCGACGCAAATCACTCTGGGATCCACATCTTCGCTCAGAGTCGCTTTCTGTATAATCCTGCCCCGTTTGTTTTCAATATATACCTGGTCACCTTCAGTAATTCCTAGTCCTTGGGCCGTATCCGGGTGGATTACAACGAGCGGTTCAGGATTACGTTTGCGCAAGGTCTCTAAATATCTGTCCTGCGAATGGACATAGACTTTATCATGGGCGCTTGTAAGAATCAGTGAATATTCATCGGCCAATTCCGGCGCGCTGAAAGGCGTTTCCCGGGGTTCATGGTAAACCGGTAGCGGTTCATACCCCCATTTCTCACAAAGGCTCGAATATATTTCCACTTTACCGGAGGGCGTATTGAAGCCACTCTTAAGATACTTCCGATAACTTGTGCCTGAAGATATTATTCGAGTTCGTCGTCGCAATTCTTCAAACGTCATTCCCACTTTTTCAAGGTACGCATCAAGGTAGGCGTTAAGGTCCTTCCAAAAATATTCGCCTAAACCCATTTTCCCGGCCAATGAAATCACGATCTCCAGATCCGATCTGCACTCTTCAATCTGGACGACCTTCTGCTGCGCCTGTAGGCACGTGTCTCCCATACCGAGATCCTTAACGAGAACAGCATCAGCTTCAAGATCGGAAGCGCTCGGCAGTATGATATCGGCCAGGGACGCGGTCGGGGTGATGACGATATCGGCGACCGCCAGGAAGTTTATTTTCTTAAAGGCTTCATAGACTCTTTTTGAGTTGCACCACGTCATCACAGGATTGCTCCCCAGAACGAAGGCTGCCTGGACCTCGTAGGGCGTCCCTTCCAAAATGGAACTCACCAGGTATTGAGACTGTAACTCTGCTGGCTTATTGACAATCGTGTCCCAAAGGGGGTCAACCGGAAAATGACCCCGTTCCATACCGAGTTTTTTCCTCCATTGTTCCGGCGGGAGCAGGTCATGGAGAACATCCGCAGCTCTACCCTCTTTGTCGATCGGCTCACCAATCGCATCAACGGTCCCTCCCGGTCTATCCAGAAGGCCGCAAATGGCCTGAATAATAGAAATCGCTCTTGCGAACTGCGTGCTGTTATAGGTATCTTCACTCGCATTGCCGTTTCGCAGGCAAGCGTACTGACTACCGGCAAAGAGCCTGGCCGCTGCGACAACTTTTTCGGCCTCTATCCAAGTGATCTCCGCAACTTTATCCGGAGGATACTGCTGAACATGCTTCTCCAATTTATCGAAACCCGTTGTCCATTGCTCGACGAATCCCTTGTCGTACAATCTTTCATTAACCATGATGTTCAACATGCCCAGGGCCAACGCAAGATCTGTCCCAGGTCTTGGCTGAAGCCAGATGTCGGCCTGTTTGGCCGCTTCGGTCCTTATTGAATTAACCACAATCAGCTTGGCGTCATCCTTTAGGTGGGGATTGTCACCACTCCCCCACCACATGACACAGTCGGGTAGACCGGAAAGATCAGGCCTCCCGTCAAATCCGTAGGTCATCAATCTGCCGCTGGCACTGGGGATGTAGCATGTATTATCGATACCGACGATATTGGGCGTGCCAAAGGCGTTTCCAAGACGTGACACAAGATCACAGCGTCGTTCATAATACCCCTTTACAAAGGCCACCGACTCCGCACCATAATTGTCTTTAAGCCTCTTGAATTTCTCAGCGATCGTTCCCAGGGCCTCTTCCCAGGTAATCCTTTGCCATTTCCCCTCACCCCGCTCACCGGTTCTCTTTAATGGGAAGTGCAGGCGATCGGGATGGTACAGACGCTCCAGGCTCGCCTGGGATTGCCAGCAAAGTTTATCCTTGGCCATTGGGGAATGAGGATCTATTTCCAATCTAACGGCACGACCATTCTTGACATGAACCAACATGCCGCAAGCTGCACGGCATTCCCTGCAGACGGTCCTAATTACTTTCACTTTTTGATCAGCAGTCATCTTTTGCCCTCACTTAGAAATTATTTTTAAGAGAAATATTTGGTATTCGTGAGATTAATATTGGCCTAACATAGAGTTACACCCTAATGGAGCGTAAACAAAATCGAGAAGGCTTAATATATCAACAAAACAAACACTTTTCTCAGTTTTTTATACTATATTTATATCAACCGTAATGTTGAGATATAAAAGTTCTTTTTTTCTCCATTTTTGTCTACGCCTACAAGGTAGGTGAACCTTCGGGAAAGCGGCTGTTCTTACGAACAGCAGGATACACCCAATCTCCGGCTCTTGTGTACACAAGAGCATGCCAAAGACTCACATGTAGATGGCTGCTGCTTCGCAGCAGCATACGGCATTCGCCTTTGGACGCCTTAGATCTGGGGCATCCTCGACTTTCGCTCCATTAGGGTATAAGTTATATGGATGAGCGAGGCGCAGCCAAATGTGGCGGGCCAAAAAGATCAGGAGAATTGAAACTATTTTATCGAACCCAAGAGTTTAGGATCTCGGTGGGCAAAAGAGGAGACGGAGAGGAAAAGATCTTTAGACATACAATGAGGAACGACGTTTTCTTTGCTGCCGACCAACCACCAGGCCAATCATCAAACCACAGAGTAGGACCAAAGCACCTGTAGCAAACCATTTGTTAATCTGGGCAGATTGAAGGAGTTCATTCTCGTGGGCCAAAGATTCGACCCTTTTTTTCATGTTTGTATGGGCTGCTTTCATTTTCAGGTAGTCGGTCGCCTCTTTTTTCAGGAGACCATGTTCATACTGTAACTTATGAAAAGCGCTCCTAAATTTTTCCAGATCGCGGGCGAGTTTTTCATCCCGAAGGGACATATCCTTATTTTCCTTCTCAAGAATGCCAACTCTTTCTATCAATTTAGCGTTTTCCCCCATAAAAGTTTTAGTTTGGGCCTCCCATGGGCGTCGAGGGGTGAGATAGCGGGTCAAAGCCCATCCCCTAATATTGCTTCCTTCCGGCTCCAGGAGTCGCACCTGGCTCCAGCTCTCATCAGTTTCCAACACCTCCAAATATGTGCCTGAAGGAAGGAATTTAAGGATTTTATTTTCAATGCTTGGTCCGGCACGGAGGCTGATCCTAAAAGAATCGGTTACATAAACCTTTGTTGCCAAACCTGTCTGAGATATAAAACAGAGCCCCAATGTAATTGAAATGATAAGAAGAAATCGTTTCATGATTCTCCATGCCTTCTAAATGATTTTTGGTGAGGTGTCTTTCTTTTTTTTACATATTTTTACGGACCTATAAACAATAACAAGGCCGCTTAGAGTCATTGTCAGAAATAATTTCCGATTGGCCCTTTGATTAAATCCCCCTGTCCCCCTTTGTCAAAGGGGGAACTTATGCAGGCCTGAAGCCATATCAGAACACCAATGGTCGCAACGAGCAATGCCGGAGTGTAAGTGTTCCCCCCCCTTTTCAAAAAGGGGGGCAAGGGGGGATTTTATACTGACGCACACTCCAACCAATCTGAACATATTTATGACATCAGCTATAATCATAAATGGCGTTGGTTTCATGTACCTTTTCTTAAGCTCGTTGATGTTCATGGGATCTCCTCCTTTTTTGAGAAGATCATACACCATGACAGTGAAAGATACGGTAACAACACCTTAATTTTGTTTATAGGTCCGTTAAAATATGATGTGAAAAAGAAAGTTTTGGTCATTGGAGTTTTGATCATTTGATATTGTTTCGAATTTCGAATTTCGAGATTCGGATTTTGGATTTGTTTCGTATTTCGTATTTCGTGCTTCGTATTTTTTGGGTATTTCTCGCCGGAACGGGTGAACCTTTCCGGGTCCACCGCTAGAAGCGGTGGGTTTAGATCAAACTAATTCCCTTGCGCCTTGCGCCCTGAGCCCTTTTGTTCATATTTTGGCCATCTGGGAAAATTTATGCTTTAAATCCAGGACCAGCCTGACCTCTCCTTGAGGGATTGAAAGGGTCTGTGCAATTTTTTCGGCGCTCTGGCCTTCCCTTGCCAGTTTGATGATCTCCGTTTGATGACCGTCAATGGTCGCGCTGTTTTCATGAGACCCGGCAGCGCCTTCTCCCTGGGAAGAGAGCAATACATCGGCCCTATTTAACAAGACATTTAAGCTGATGATCCTTTTATCCAACTGCTCATTGAGACTCTGAATGAGACGTTGTTTTTCCTCTAACTGCCCCTTGAATTGCCCAGCCATTTTTTCAGCGTCTATGAGTAAAGACTCAAATACTTTTGTGGGGCTGTCAAAAGAAGGACCTTTATTGAAGTGCTTAAATCTTTTAATTAAAAAGATGAAAACTATAACAATAATGAG
>JAQYVK010000391.1 GCA_030145585.1 Desulfatiglandales bacterium
GTGCTGATCACGGATTGGATTCTTTTTGCCACCGCCCGATAATCCACCGGAGGAAGATCAACAGTGGGAAGGCCAAAATCCCCCGCATTTTTCATGAAATGGTACACATGGGCCGACCTGATCAGGGTTTTACTGGGAACACACCCAAAATACAGGCAATCACCTCCCAGTGCTTTCTCCTTTTCAACAAGGATTGTTTTTGCGCCCAGCTGGGCGGCTCCTGCCGTTATGGTGAGACCTGCTGCACCCCCACCGATTACTCCCATATCAAAATCATATTCTGCCATGATAGCCCCCTTTTTAAGGGTTAGTCCTTTCCAATTCTGGATTCCCTGGCCGCCAAAGTTGGCCCGCATTAGCGGGCTAACGACGGTGGCTGACTCCTGTCTCCTGGATTCTGCTTTCTTCACTTCCCATTCAAAGACCAGTCGTAATCTAAGTATTTGATCTTAACCTTTTCTTTATTGGCCTCCAACCCCTTTTTTAAGTCCCCGTCCGCATATTTAAGGAAAAAACCGATGACATCCTTGTTAAAATCCTTAGAAAACCATTTGAAAATGCTGCTGACATACAGGTCACGCCCCTCTAGGCGGTTCATCTCAGGCTGATTAATGAATGCGCGTGTCATTTCATCCAGTTGTTGGTCCAACACCCTCTCATCATAGGGCTCCGATCGGAGAGGAGGGCATCCCTTTGAGGCACAATTGACCGCAAAATGGACTCGGGGGTCTTTAAAGCGGGGCCTCAGAATGTCATGCTCGATATTATCCAAAGTGAGGACGTCTCCATCGATATGGCTGATTTTCTTTTTCCATGGGCTTCTAAAGGGGCTCCCCAAATCTTTGATGGATTTGATGCCCGGGTAACCACTCAGGATCAGTTTAATGGTCCAGGCATTGTATGCGTTGATATAAAAAGCGAATTGCTCATCGCGGGACAGCTGGCTCGGTTCCACCTCCTCTAGAATTTTGAGATATCGGCCCAGCTTCGTTTCCTCATTCTTGAACCCCTGATAATCCACAACACCATTTTTCACATGATCCTTCAAGAGTTCCCCATACAAACCGTTGTTTACTTCGGTTCCGGACCAACCTGGGCTCACCAAAATGATTGATCCCCATATAAATGAGACGAGAAGAATGAATAATCGTATTTTTTTTTGTCTTTTTATCATGGAAATAAACCTAATCATTTATTCGTAGCCTGCTTAAATTTAGTGATTTTTTAAAGCCAAAGTATTCTTTCGATGTGAGTCGTTTTACTGTTGAAATCCTTACATATAGTAATTGTCAGAAATATATTCCGATTGGCCTATTTATTAAATCCCCCTGTCCCCCTTTGTCAAAGGGGGGACTTATGAAGGCCTGAAGTCGTATCAGCACACCTATGGCCTCAAAGAGTAATGACTGAAGTGTAAGCCTTCCCCCCTTTTCAAAAAGGGGGGCCTGGGGGGATTTTATACTGTCGCACACTCCTTTCAATCGGAACATATTTATGACATCAGCTATAAAAAGGAAAGGGTTGGAAATAACCAATACAAAGATGCCTTGAAAGAAATGTTATACGTCGCGGCCCTTTCAGCCGGATGTTTCTGAATGCCGGCTCAGGGTTTCTTTGATTCGATTCCGAGTTTCCTCTGGGAGGGAAACAGAAGAAACCGTGTCCTCACCACTTGATTCATGAAGACGGATAGTATTCCTAAGGATCAACAGTTGTTTTCTGTAACGGGCACAGAATCTGCACATGAGCAGATGGATCCTCATTCCCATGCGTTGATACAGAGGGAGCCTTCGGTCCAGGGATTCGGATACCATTCGGCTTACATCGCTACATTTGAACATCCAGTGATCCATCATAACTCCCTACGTGGCCTCCTCCATCCATTTTTTCAGGATATCCCGGTCCACAGGTTTGATGGAGGTAATTCTGAGTTGGCTACGTGACGTATCATCGTGATCGGTAGGAGGCAGGATTTTCCCATAGATGTCGTCAAAACAGTGGGCCTCCATGCAAAAATCGAATCTCAGTTTTATATCGGTCAGGGGCTCGAGGGGTGGTTTTATGGAAGCGACGATCACATTCTCGTTCAGCATAATGGTCTCCCCCAAGCGGGACTCACCGGCTATCTTTTTCTCCTCCACCTTCCAGCAATGAAAGGGAAGGCTCAATTGGATGCCGTTTTGATTGTCATCTCGAAAATGCAGCTCGATGTCATAAGGCGGCCCGATTGCCGTTACCGGGTAGTTCACCAGAGGTCTTTTCATCCCTTTCATCATAACAGTCTGTGGGGCTTCCGTAGTAAGGGACTCCTGGACCAGACGGTAAGTGGATTCTCCGATGAGGACCTGTCCGCCGACCGTATTGGATTCAATGCGGGCGGCCGTATTCACGGCGGCACCGACTATACCATATTTGAGCCGTGCTTCGGAACCGATATTCCCTACGATGACCGTTCCGGTGTTTATACCGATTCCCATTTCAAGGGGGGGGTATCCTTCAAGGGCAATTTCCTTATTCAAATCAATGAGGGCGTTTTGCATGGAAAGACCGCACGCAACCGCCCGCATCGCATCATCGTCTCGGCTCTCCGGAACCCCAAAGACCACCAATATCGCATCCCCGATAAACTCATCGATCATCCCGTCGTGGTCCAAAATAACCTTGGACATCCGTTCCAGGTACCGATTCAGAAGTCGAACCAGTTCTTC
>JAQYVK010000392.1 GCA_030145585.1 Desulfatiglandales bacterium
TTCCGGGAAACCGGATTCCAGTTGTCAGACGGTATCGAAGCAAGTATGAAATGGAGGACATGACATGAAAGCCATATTACTTATAGGATTTTTAAGCCTGGCAGGATTTGTCCTGTTAGGGTTTCAACATATCCAGAAACAGGAGAAGAATTCAATCATGGAACAGGATAACCGTCATTTGAAGAAGGCCACTTTTGCGGGTGGCTGCTTTTGGTGTATAGAGTCGGATTTTGAAAAAGTTAACGGTGTTGTGGAAGCTATATCCGGGTATAGCGGCGGATCAGAGGAGAATCCGACCTACAAGGAAGTGTCTGCAGGTTCAACAGGGCACACGGAAGCGGTTCAGGTCATCTACGACCCTGAAAAAGTTTCCTATATGGACCTCCTCGATGTATTTTGGAGACACGTGGATCCCACTGATCAGAACGGACAATTCGTAGACAGGGGATCGCAGTATCGTTCTGCCATATTCTATCACGACGATAATCAAAAACGCCTCGCTGAGGAGTCTAAACGAGAACTGGACAACTCCGGCCGGTTTAATAAACCGATCATCACCGAAATCGTTAAGTTGACGGCTTTTTATAAGGCGGAGGATTATCATCAGGACTATTACAAAAAAAGTTCCTTAAGATATAAGTTCTACCGATTCAATTCGGGTCGTGATCAATTCCTGAAAAAGGTGTGGGTGAACGAGGACCAAAATGTTTCAAAAGATTCGTCCGATCCCAAGTATACAAAACCGGATGATGACCTGTTGCGTCAGAAATTGACACCGCTACAATACAAAGTGACACAAAAGGAGGGGACTGAGCCCCCATTCAAGAACGAATATTGGGACAACAAAAACGTTGGCATTTACGTGGACATTACCTCAGGAGAGCCCCTTTTCATCTCCCTCGATAAGTTTGCTTCCGGGACAGGGTGGCCCAGTTTTACAAGGCCCCTCGAGCCGGACAACATCGTGGAAAAGAAAGATCGGAGCTTATTCATGGTCCGCACCGAAGTGAGGAGCAAACATGGCGATTCCCATCTCGGACACCTCTTTCCGGACGGGCCCCAACCGACCGGCTTGAGGTACTGTATCAACTCCGCCTCCTTGCGTTTCGTACCCAGGGAAGCGTTGGAGAAGGAGGGATATGGAGAATATTTAAAACTCTTTGAAACCACTGACACACCCTGACCCCTTATATGTTTTGATTGCAAATGCCGGCTCACTCATATATCTTAGCCTGTCATCAAAATAATAATTCACGAAGGACGGCATCACTATGAGTTATAAAAATGCTCTCTGCATATATCCGTATAAGAAAGAGTTGAATACAGTCGGTTTTTTGCCCCCAATCGGGCTTGAATACATAGCCAGAGCCATAGAGAATTTGGTGGAGACTATAAAAGTCATCGATTTGAGATATGAAAAGGAGCCGATTGGCTCATTTATTGACAACGATACCGATTTAGTCCTCATGAGTCACAATTGGGATGTTGAAAAAGAATTTGTTGAAGGCACAATCAAAAGCATCCCTGAAAACATCACTGTAATCCTGGGTGGAAGACACGCAACAGAGCACGTTGATGAACTCTTTAGAGACAATCCCAGAATCGATGGCATTGTCCGTGGGGATGGTGAAGAAGTTGCAAAAGAAATCGTTGAAAAGGGCCTTTCACCGGATATTGACGGGCTGTCATTCAGGTCAAACGGCCAGATAATACATAATAGAACTAGGATGCTTGAGCCTGTTCGGAGCGATTTTTATCCAAACCGAAAATTGCGTCGGTACAAATATATCGTTACTCTGGATGAATTTGTATCGGATATTCAGATTGACTTTATCCTGGGTTCGAGAGGTTGCCCCTATAACTGCAAATTTTGTGATTTCAAATTCAATCCCTTGGGTGAAAAGAGAAAGTGGTCGATCAGAACACCGGAATCTATTGTTTCCGAGATCAAAACCATCGAGGCCGGCGTGATTGGATTTGCCGACGATATTTTTACGGCAGATATGAATTGGGTCGAAAGGCTATGTGACCTGATTATCAAAGAAGGTATAAAAAAGAAATATGCCATCAATACGCGGTTAGAAGTTGCGAAGAGGCCTGATGTGCTCAGGAAAATGATTAAAGCCGGTTTCATGGTCTTTCTAATAGGCGTAGAATCTGCGCATGATAAGACCCTTGCATCCATGAATAAAGGGTTCGATACGGCAAAAGTAAGAGCGTATTTTGAAGTCCTGAAACGTTTTAATTTTATCTATCATTGCTATTTTATCATAGGGAATATAGGAGAAACCAGGAATGAGATGCTCGATGTGGTTGAGTTCGCACATGAGCTCGGTGTCGATACCGTTGGTTTGTCGGTTTTGAGAGCAACCAAATATTCTCCACTCAAAGAGATGGTAAAGCAGCTCGATGATTACCATATCGAGCAAGATTCGGGGAAGGTATACTCTGATATGTTGTCCGTAGAAGATCTTCAGCAGATACGGCGGGATGTAAACGCATCGTTTTTTACAATACCTGTCATACTCCGGGTGGTAAAAAAAATGATATTACACCGACTTCTGACTTTGGGCCGCGTCTATCAAATAATCTCGTTCACCGCGAGAAGAAAGATAAAAAAGATGGCCAAAAAGAGGACCATACGCATGGGCCATGTTGTCAGGTAATGAATTCTACCGTCTTGTTTTTATAAAATCGATAATCTCCGGGCCGATGGAAATGTCCGAAGTATTGATGTGAACCGCCTCTGAGATGTGGTTGTGATTCTTGATCCTCGTAAGACGGGGACAATGGTTGTCTCTTTTACACAACGCTTCAAACAGTTCGACACTCTGCATCTCGATTTGATGAGGGTCGAACTCCGCAAAAATGATGAACACGGGGACTTGCAGCCCGTCAAGATGATTGAGAGCGGACATTTCAGCATATTTTTCCGTGTCCGATCCGTAGTAGGCCTTGTCGAACCGCCTTGGATTTTTTGGATTGAGATTGTACTGTCCGGACATCAAAATGGCACCTGAAACACCCACCCCGCTATCAGGCTGCAATTCCTTATGAAAAAGATAAGTGGCCACATGTGCGGCTCCTGCTGAATGCCCAAAAAGGAAGATTTTCTCGGGGTCGCCGCCATACTTGGCACCATTTTCTTTTAGCCACTTTACGACACCAGCCACATCCTTGGCACCTTCGGGCCATTTGTGCCTTGGGGCGAGACGATAGGTCGCATTGATGCCTAACATCCCGTTCCCGGCTAAATAGTTCGGCACATTTCCGTATATTAGATCGCCGACCGAGTTCTTTTCACCCCCAATAAAACCACCTCCGTGGAAAAAGACGATGATAGGCATGGAATTGCCGGGAGGAGTTGCGGGCTCATGAACATCCAGTCTGTGGCGATCATCCGGGCCATATTCAAAATCCTTGGTGATTTTGATCCCCTCTTGGGCTACTTTCTTATGAAGGGGAATATAGAGTTTCATGACCTTTTCGACAACCTCTTCATCGAACTCATTTCCCATGGACAGAATTTCAGCAATGATCTCCGGTGGCGGTCCCTTCAGTTCTTTGTGGTGATGGACTTCGGAAGCATTCATTTTATTCCTTTCGTAGACAATGAACTACCCCCCTGAAGAGCAGCGGGGTATCGGAT
>JAQYVK010000393.1 GCA_030145585.1 Desulfatiglandales bacterium
ATGATTGAGCTATGACATTGTACCGAGCAATCTTGGGAGAAACAACACCACTTGGGGGACTGCCAACAAAAGGGCCACATGGCATATATCTGCCGCCAGAAAGGGCAGAATCCCACGGAAAATCGTGTACATGGGGACATCTGGAGCAACCCCTTTGATGATAAAGACATTAATTCCTACAGGGGGCGTTATCATTCCTATTTCCACGACCCTGACCACCAGTATCCCGAACCAGATGGGATCGAAATCTAGTGCCATGACCACCGGGTAGAAGATAGGAACCGTCAAAATAATAATGGATAGGGAATCCATGATACAGCCCAGCGCGAGATAGATGAGCAAGATTACAAAGAGGATCATATAACGGTTGACATCCATCTCGGCCACATAATCGGCCAGATCAAAGGGGAGTTTGGTCACTGTCAGGAAATAGCCGAGGATCATGGCGCCGATCAAAATGGCAAAGGCCATGGCAGTCGTCTTGGCACTGTCGCTCAGGCTGGAAAAAAAAATTTTCACGTTGATCTGCTTGCGGATAAACGTGAAGATGAGGGCCCCAAAGGCGCCCACCCCCGCGGCCTCGGTAGGTGTAAACACCCCAATGTAGAGACCGCCTATGACCAGGACGAACAGGACTACAGCGCCCCAGGTTTCCTTGAAGGATAACATCCTCATTTTGAAACTTGACCGTTCCCCGTGAGGGCCGATTTGAGGGTTTCGCTTGCACAGGATGTAGATCGTAAAGATGTAAAAGGCCGCTTCCAGGATGCCGGGAATAAACCCTGCAATAAAGAGCGTCCCGATGGGCTGCTGGGTCAAAATACCATAAATGACCAACACGACGCTCGGTGGAATAAGGATACCGATGCTGCCGCCAGCGGCGATACTGCCGGTTGCCAGGGCAGGGTCATAGTTATATCTTTCCATTTCAGGCAAGGCGACCATGCCCATGGTCGCCGCGGTAGCCAGACTCGACCCGCTGACCGCGGCAAATCCGGCGCATCCGCCAACGGTGGCCATGGCCAGCCCGCCGGGCAGATGACCCAGCCACCTGTATGCCATAAAATAGAGATCCCTGCTCAGACCCGTATGATAGGCGAATGCCCCCATAAGGATAAACAGGGGGACGACACTTAGTGAATAGGTGCTGGCGGTCGCATAGGGGACCGTCCTCAGCACGGTCAGCCCGGCCTCCGGGCTGACCAGAAAGAGCATGCCCAAAAATCCGATCAGAGCCATGGCAAAACCGATGGGCATACCGAGGAACAGTAGAAAAAGCATGAGGACCAAACCGACGATGCCCACCGCGAAGCGGTTCATTTCCTCGGCAAGAGGCTGGAGCAAGATTGCTGAAACCAAAATCAGGAGACCTAAACAAAGGACAGGGATCAACCATTCCCATATTTTCCCCTGAGTCCGAATAGCTCGACTTACATTTTGGAAAAGCTGTGCGATCAGAACCAGGCAAAGCAACCCGCTGCCAAATGTCACCACTAAAGCGAAGGGAAATACAGGTATAAAAAGCACCATGCTTGTTAAATCCCTGCTTCGAGCGGTTATGGCCAGAACGAACGCCTGCCAGGTGATCAGGAAAAAGAGTCCCACGCCGATTAAAGCGATTAAACTTTCAATGACGGCCTGGAGCTTTTCAGAAAATTTCGAGACGATTAATTCAACGCGGACATGGCCCTTCTGGGTTGCCGTAAAGGCAAAACCCAAAAAGACCATGACCACGAGTGCCAATTCATTAAGCTCTGTTGAACCTTTGATTGGGCGATTGAATATATAACGCCCTACCACATCCACAGCAGTGATAAACATCATGAGAGCCAGGAAAATCCCACCCAAACTGTGCACTTTTCTGCTAACAGCTCCGACGGCCCTTTCAATGACAGTACATGATTGGACGAAAAATCCTGACATTCACGTCATCCTTTAGTTGCCGTATTTTTCCAAAAGTCTATTTATCTCCTTATATACCTCTCGAGCGGGCAGCCCTTTGGCTTCCAATTCAGCGAGGTACTTTTCATGGATCGGTTTTGTGGCTGCCGCCCATCTGGCTCGTTCCTCCGGGGGGGCAAAGGTGACATTAACACCAATTTCCTTCATCCTTTTCATGGTCGCCACCTTAGCGGCATCAAAAGTGTCCTTTCCATAGGCGGCCGACCCTTCTGCGCCGCTGACACTCATAATGGCATCCTGGTCCTCCTTGGAAAGTTTCTTCCATGTCCTTTCGTTTATGGCCACCCAGAAGGGGACGATCCAAAGGGGTACATCCATAATGGCATATTTCAGCTTATTCTGGGGAACCTGCCCCATATAGGCCTCTCCGGGAATCGGGGCGCCGTCCAGCACCCCTTTTTCAAGGGCCATGTAGAGTTCAGGCATGCGGACCGCAACCGGTATGGCCCCCAGGGCCTTGATTGTATCTGCGGCACGTCCTCCGGGCACCCTCAGTTTCAGGCCCTTAAGATCCTCCATTTTGCGAACCTGTTTTTGTCTCGTGACAATGAAGTAGGCATCAGTAGAACCAAAATGGAGAATTTTTATACCCGTGTATTCTTTCTGGATCTCAGGAAATTTTTCATAGATATCCCACATGACACGGGCACCCACCTCGGCCGAAGGGATCGGCAGGAAGGGCAACGTCAAAATGTCCGACAGAGGGAACTGGCCCGGATTAAAGGCCTGGACGCCCAGGGCGATATCCGCAATCCCGCTCTTGACCAGATCAAAGAATTCCGGGGCCTTACCCAGGGTCTGAGCAGGATAGATTTTTACCGTCACACGGCCCTTTGTGGCTTTATTTACCCTCTCTGCCCAGGGGACATACCAGTTAGGGTGGATCCATGCGGTCGTTGGATTCATCGTCGCATATTTCAGTTCCTTGGATTTGGCCGCCGCCGGACCTGAAAAAACGGTAAGCGTCATTCCGGTGAGAAAAATGCCGAAAAACGAAATAATCAAGAACTTTCTCATAATTTCCTCCTTTTTATCTTTTCTTTAGTGAGGGTGGTGAAAAATGATTAAAAATTAAGTTTTTTGTAAAAAATAAAATACTCACCTCCTTCCTGGTCTCTTTTTATTTTTTTATCATACGGGTATTTTCGGTTGATCATTTACCATGACCAGCTTTCGCTCACCTTTGATCTTCTCTCTTTGGGCAGAATTTTCTATGTGAGGCCGACGTAAGGACAATTTAAACCCGCTCATCCTGATAAGGGCTTAAATCGGGCCTTGAGTTCGCATGCTTTTTTACTACTAATGTGGTTGAAGGTCAAGAAATAGATGTAACACAATGTGGCATCATCTAATGGTTGGTAAACGAGCACGAGGGCGAAATTGGTAAGTGGGATCAAATCATGAATTGTGAATTAATGTGTAATATATCATCTCGTGCTTCTTAGGGAGAGGATTGTTATTCATCAGTGAATTATATTGTGCAATGTGCTTAATTAAAGGGTTTATCCTTCTTGGCCCTCCATCCCGTCCGCCGAAACTGGCCCGTCAAGGACGGGCTGGCGAAGGTGGAAGCCTTAGCGGCGGCTGCGCCCCCTGGCTCGGCGAAGCCTTCAGGCGAAGACGGCGGCGCCCTCTTCTATATGTGACCCCGGCGAGCTAGTTCACGCGGCTATACATC
>JAQYVK010000394.1 GCA_030145585.1 Desulfatiglandales bacterium
TATGATTCCTGCAAAAAGATTGTTCAATGTTAGCACCTTTTATGAGTAATATTTCTACTCTATAATAAACAGGTAAAATTGTCAAGGTTTTGGCGGTTTTCCTCATCAAGCTCTTGGGGGTAATAGGGGATGCATGGCCATATGAAATATAGAATATAAAGGATATAAAATTAAATATATTAAATAGATGAATAGATTATTTAATGTTATAAATTAGACAAGCTTTTGGCAGGGGTAATTTAGTTTTTTTGATAGGTCCAAGGAAGGTTCAACCTGCGGAATTATCTATCCGGGTGATGGGTCAGATGGGCAGTTCAGCCTCTTTTAAAAAAAGTCCCTCGGCATCCTTTTTAGATAGAATGGGATCTGTTATAGGCCAGTCAATGGCAAGATCAGGATCGTTCCATCGAATGCAGCGGTCGTGCTCTGGGGAATAGAACTCCGTGCACTTGTAATAAACATCTGCCTGTTTGCTCACAACACAGAAGCCATGGGCAAAATCAGGGGGGATATAAAGGCCTATCTTGTTCTCATTTGATAGACTGGTTCCGTACCACTTCCCGAAGGTATGGGAATTTCTTCGAATATCCACGGCCACATCAAAAATCTCACCTGATAGGACCCAGACCAGTTTCCCTTGTGGTTTTCCCCATTGATAATGAAGGCCTCTCAGGGTGCCCTGTTGAGAGTGTGATCTATTATCCTGGACGAAATCCCCCTTGATTCCCGCCTCTTTAAATTTTTCCTTGTGATACATTTCGAGGAAAAAGCCCCGATTATCTTCAAAAAGATCAGGCTCAATAAGGATGATTTCAGGCAGATTCGATGAAGGGATGAAATTCACGACCTTACGCTTCCCATTCCTTGAGTATCTTTAGTAAATAATCCCCATAGGTGCTATTCTTCATTGACTGGGCCATGGATTCCAGGTCTTCGCTGGAGATGTAACCCATTCGGTACGCAATTTCCTCCAAGCAGGCAATCTTTAGCCCCTGGCGTTGTTCGATGGTTTGGATAAAAAGGGTTGCCTGTGCGAAAGAGTCGTGGGTCCCCGTGTCGAGCCAGGCGATACCCCTGCCCAGTTTTTCAACGTTTAGGGAGTCGTTTTGGAGATACTGTTGATTCAAATCGGTGATCTCATATTCTCCACGGGACGAAGGCTTGAGGGATGAGGCGACATCATAAACGTTGTGGTCATATAGATAGAGCCCGGTGACAGCCCAATTTGACATATGAGATTTTGGCTTTTCGATGATATCTTTTGCCTTTCCGTCCCGATCAAACGACACGACACCATATCTTTCCGGGTCATTCACCCAGTAAGCAAATATGGTTGCACCGGTATCCCTGCTTGTAGCGCTCCGAAGAGAGCCTACCAGACTGTCTCCATAAAAAATATTGTCCCCGAGGATAAGGCAGGATGGATGGCCTGCGATGAATTCCCTGGCGATGATGAAGGCTTGGGCCAGACCCTCCGGTTTAGGCTGTTCAGCATAAGAAAAAGAGAGACCGATCTGGTCGCCATGCCCCAGCAAACGCTTATAAAGAGGAATATCAACAGGTGTGCTGATAATCATGATCTCTCGAATACCGGCCAACATCAAGACGGAGAGGGGATAATAGATCATGGGCTTGTCATAGATGGGGAGGAGTTGTTTCGAGACCACCTTAGTGGCCGGATACAGCCTTGTGGCGTGACCACCGGCAAGGACGATGCCTTTGATATTATGATTCTTGCTCACTCAACCGTCCTCCGTATTGTTTCCTGTAGTATTCTCTATATGACCCATTCAAAATTCCCTCTACCCACTCAGGGTTTTGAAGATACCACTCAATGGTTAATCGAATCCCCTCCTCAAAAGATACGGCAGGTTCCCAGCCCAGTTCCTCCCTTATCTTAGACCCATCAATGGCATATCGTCTGTCATGTCCCGGTCTGTCGGATACAAATCTTATCAAATCCTTCCTCGGGCGATCATTAATGAGCCCCAATTGCTTGTCCAGCTCATTACAGATCAGCAGAACGACCTCTTTATTTCGCCTCTCACTATTTCCACCAATATTGTAGCGTTCGCCGGGATCCCCCTTTTCGAGGACTTCCAAGAGGGCCTCACAGTGATCTTCCACGTATATCCAGTCGCGAACATTCTCTCCGTCACCATAAACCGGGAGTTCGATTCCTTTTAAAGCATTGTGAATCATTAAAGGAATCAGTTTCTCAGGAAATTGATAAGGCCCGTAATTATTCGAGCAATTGGTAATGATAGTGGGTAGACCATAGGTACGATAGTAGGCGTTGACCAGGTGATCAGAAGAGGCTTTGCTTGCGGAATAGGGGCTGGAAGGATCATAAGCCGTTTTTTCAGTAAAATAACCGGATTCATCGAGAGAACCATAGACCTCATCCGTAGATATATGGAGAAAGCGCCTTCCTTTCAATTGTTCAGGATCCTCTAAGGGCCAGCATCCAAGGGCAGCTTCGAGCAGAGTAAAGGTGCCTATGATGTTGGTGTGGAGGAAGACCTCAGGTCCTATGATGCTCCTATCCACATGTGATTCAGCCGCAAAATGTACAATCCAGGTGATATCGTATGTATCAAAAATCTTCTGAACGGCCACTTTGTCCCCGATATCTCCCTTTACAAACTGGTAACGGTCGGGATAATGGCTTGCCAGATCAACAAGGTTGGCCGGGTTGCCTGCATAAGTCAGTTTATCCAGGTTGACCACCCGAACATTCTCATTCTTTTTGAGGATATATCTAGTAAAATTACTGCCAATAAAACCGCAGCCGCCTGTTATGAGTATATTCATAGATTCTTTATATAAATTTGGTATATTGACAAAAATTCTATTATAATATGAGAGAAATGTCAATTTCCCCCTGGGAGGGGAAGCATATTATCCTTTATGCAGCACTAAAACTACCCCGGTTCTCCCTTTTCTTGAGCCCCTCCAAAGACAAATGGATAGGGTCGAGAAGTTGTTGCAGAAATGGGATGATGCGCAGATGTGCGGGGAGGTGTCACTTGATTTTTAACGATTAATTTGATAAAAAAATCACAACATACCAAAGTTAAATTAATAGTATTAATTTAAAATAAAAAGAGAGAGGTCTCTTGCTGTCCGGTATACAGATATTTACACGCTGAAAAGACATTCAGCCGGACAGCCGAAGACCCTTTTTTAATTCAAAGTGAGTGTAGAAAATGGGTAAAAACATCATTAAGTCCAATTTGAATGATAACCCCTCGTCAGGTCTGGATGCCATTTTTAACCCGACCTCTGTCGCAGTAATCGGTGCCTCTTCGAAGTTCGGGAAGTGGGGGCAGAGAGTCCTCGTCAATATTGTTTCCGGTGGCTTTAAGGGGAGGGTATATCCGGTCAATCCCAAGGCAGAGAACCTGTGCGGTCTACCCGTATATAAACGCATTCAGGATATTCCGGAGGCGGTAGATATCGCCTTTATCTGCACCCCTGCCAAAACCGTGCCCTCGATTTTGGAGGCCTGTGCTGAGGGCAAGGTCAAAGGCATTGTTGCGATTACTTCGGGATTTCGCGAAACAGATGAGGCAGGGAAGCGGTTAGAAGATCAGATTGTCTCCATCTGCCGAGAAAAGGGCTTAATCCTTATTGGTCCCAATACTATGGGGATTATTTGTGCGTATGCGAGCCTTTATGGCATGGGCGCTGTCGGCAGGCCCAAGAGGGGATCGGTGGCTTTTATTTCCCAATCAGGCAATCTTGGCAACCAATTGATCCACTGGGCCGAGGAACAAGGGGTTGGGATCTCCATATTTGTGGGATCGGGGAATGAAGCCATGCTGAATATTGTGGATTATCTAGAGTATCTGGAAAAGGATCCCCATACATCAATTATTTTATACTACGTTGAGTACATTGAGAATGGAAGGCGCCTCATTGATGTGGCGAAAAGGGTGAATCGGAGCAAGCCGGTGATCATTTTAAAGGGTGGTCGTACCGAGGCAGGGAAGGTGGCTTCGGCCTCCCATACAGGCTCAATGGGTGGAGAATTGAATACGTTCATGGGGGCTTGTAAGCAGGCAGGCCTGTTGCAGGTGACGGTCCCTTCGGAATTGCTCGATCTGTCGGCGGGTTTTTCCTCATTACCGTTACCAAAGGGAAACCGTATCGGCATCGTTACGCTTGGGGGCGGATGGGGGGTGGTGACTGCCGATGAATGTAATGAGAAAGGGTTGGTCATTCCTTCACTTCCGGATGGGATGATTAAAAAGATCGGACAACATCTGCCCCCCTTCTGGAGTAAAGGTAACCCGGTCGATCTGGTTGGGACTGAAAACCGGGACGTGCCGCTTTTGGCTGTGGAAGAGCTCTTGAAGTGGGATGGCATCGACGCCGTGATAAGCCTAGGCATCGACGGCATACACGAGGCCGTTCGCGTAATGATAGATACCACCCTTCAGGCAGACCCCTTAGCTTCCCAGGAATTTATGGACAAGGTAGAGGGTTTTAACCTGGAATATGAAAAAAAGTATATTCACAGGATTGTTGAATTAATGGAAATTTATGAGAAGCCCGTGATTGGCGTATCGCTGGTGGCGACAAAAGAAACGGTTCGGTCTGTCCCTGGAAAACGATATAGTGGTGTGTTTTATCAATCCCCTGAAAGTGCTGTAAATGTTTTAGCTATGATGGTCTCCTATCAACAATATGTAGCCCAATTTTAGTACATGTGTCCCCAGAGACCGCCCCTCTCTCCAATCTTCCATTCCATCGATCTCGCCTCTAAATCACGTTGACAAATAATCAAGATCAAGGTAGGTTATCTGGGATTTGGATTCTATCTCCCTCTTTAAATTGGGGGTGGATTGCAGTTTTCCTTCATGAAGGTTTTTTTGCAGCTCTATCAGCTCGTTAGAACAGGTAGGGCTGCATTTCCTTGTGCTGTACTGACCTATAACATGGGGCTTTGCCCCAATTGGAATACTGGAATACTGGAGTGTTGGAATACTGGGTCCTGGCCTCGAGCTCCCCTTCCAATCCGTAGGACTTACAGGCCGGAGGGTCGAACCTATAACTCGGAGAGGTATTTGTTGGAAAGGTTTATTGGGAAAATGATATTGACGAAGCATGAACCGGATGAGTTGTCTCCCACCCAGACCAACTCACCAAAGGCGTTTTTACATCATTCCATTGTTCCACCATTCCATTATTCCAAGGTTAGGGCAGCAACTTAAAAACCCAATAATGAGTTTAATTTAAATAATATACATAAATTCCGAGACGGATAACTGGGTTTTGAGGAGGAGATGAATGGTACTGAGGCGGTTACTTGGGGAAATAATGAAGGATACGGGTTTTATTTCAAACTCACAGCTCGAGAAGGCCCTGAACCGTCAAAAAGAGATATTTGAGGAGAGGACACTACAGGTAGAGCCAAAAGAGACTTTCCCGATTCCACAAGTACGAATCGCCCACGCCCATGAAAAGACGCCACTGCTGGGAATCATATTAAATTATATGGGATTTGCTACCATTGAAGAAATTGAAAAGGCTCTGGAAAAACAGGGGCAAATGACCGATGTTTATAAGTCATTGGACAGCGAAAAACTTGGTCTGACCTTAGAGATAAGTGCCATCGTCAATTCAACAATCCATCTCACTGAGGTGATCACATTAATCATGAAGTATGTCAATAATGTGGTCAGTTCAGCTTCAAGTATCCTGATGTTGCTTGATCACAAGACAGGTGACTTGGTATTCAGTGTCCCGATGGGACCGACAAAAGACGGGTTGAGGGATATCCGCATTCCGACCGGAAAAGGGATTGCAGGCTGGGTTGCAGAACGTGAAAGACCCCTCCTGGTCCCTGATACTAAAGAGGACCCAAGATTTGATTCGGGCATTGATGAGATAAACGGATTTGAAACAAAAACCATTCTTTGCCTCCCCCTTAAAGCAAAGTCAAAACTGATTGGCGTGCTGGAGGTCATAAATAAACTGGATGACTCGCCATTTACGGAGGAGGACACATTATTACTGAGTATCTTTGCATATCATGCCACCGTGGCTATTGAAAATGCCCGACAATATAGTGAATTGAAAGATAATTTGGAAGAAGAAGTCCGGGTGCAAAAAAAACTGGCCGAATATGACAAAACAGAGGCGTTGGGCCAGATGGCCTCTAGTGTGGCCCACGAGTTTAACAATCTCCTGATGCATATTCAGGGCACCATATCATTGATGCTTCTTGATGTGGATCCAAATAATCCCCACCATGAGCGGTTAAAAAGCATTGAGAAATCGGTTATGAGGGGATCGGATGTCAGCAAACAACTATTAGGTTTTGCCAGGGGTGGAAAATATGATGTCAAAAAGGTGGATCTAAACGAAATCGTCGAAAAGAGTTCACAAGTATTTGGTCGCACAAAGAATGAGATTAAGATCTATCGCAAATATCAGACGGACGTCTGGACAGTGGAAGCAGACCAGGGTCAAATAGAGCATGTCCTGTTGAGCCTTTATAGAAACGCTTGGCAGGCGATGCCTGGAGGGGGAGAACTGTATTTAGGGGTTGAAAATGCCCATCTTGATAGGGAGTTTGTAAGGCCCTACAATTTGGATCCCGGTGATTACGTAAAGATCTCCATTAGAGATACAGGCGTGGGTATGGATAAAGATTCCCAGGAGAGGGTATTCGACCCATTCTTTACGACGAAAGAGACGGTCAGGGGCACGGGTTTGGGCCTCCCTTCTGCCTATGGTATTATAAGCAATCATAAGGGAATCATCACTGTTCAGAGCATTTTGGAAGAAGGAACCACTTTTAGTATTTATCTTCCTACACCAAAAAAAGAAGTTAAGATAGAAAGGGAGGTTCCCAGAAAGATCTCACGCGGCAAAGAGACGGTTCTTCTTGTAGATGACGAGGATATGATCATTGAAATTGGAAAAGAAATGTTGGAGAAGATGGACTACAAAGTCTTCGCAACGAGGAACGGGGAAGAGGCCGTAAAGATATTCAAGGAGAATAAAGATATCATTGATTTGGTGATTCTTGATATGATTATGCCGGACATGGGAGGAGGGGAAACCTACGATAGGATGAAAGAAATTACTCCGGATGTCAAAGTCCTCCTTTCAAGTGGGTATAGCGTAAATGGTGAGGCGACCTCAATTTTGGAGCGGGGATGCAGTGGATTTATACAAAAACCTTTCAGTATGAAAGATCTTTTGTCGAAGATAAGGGTCATATTGGATTAGAACCCAAACCGTTTGTGCGTGATCAAAACCTTTCTTTGGTTTAACTCCTAATTTCAGTCACCTCCCAATCTATCCCAAAAACCATAGTGTCATTAATTACTCGGAGTAGATATTATCCCTTGCCTTTTGAGCTTTTTTTGATAAACAATCACGTATTAAAACGATCATAGCTAGTGAAGAACCCTCACCAAAGGTCGGGGTTCTTCTAAGCTGTCCTGCTCTCTGGCTCTCCTCGGGAGAGCAGGAGAGTCGGACAGCCGGATTCATTGGAGTAGGGGAAGGAGAGTAACCGTTGTGAATGATGAAGACACAGTAAAAAGGACCCAGAAAACGGCGAAGAAACTTTTTGGAAAAGGCATAAAAATGGATCCTCCCTATTTGTTATGGAAAGACTTTGATAGGGAACTGGCCAATGATTTTTCCAAGTTCATTACCGGCAACCTTTATTCCAGAACCGTCCTCACATTGCCCGAACGACAAATGGTCGCATGTGCCATGTTGGCGGCGATCCGAGCTGGGGATGAATTAAAGCTCCACGTGAATGCAGCACTGAATGTGGGATGCGCCCCCGAAAAACTGGCAGAGGTATTTTTCCAGGTGGCCACCTATGCGGGGATGCCGGCGGTTAACGAAGCTCTCGGCGTTTACAAGGAGGTCCTCAAAGAACGGGGCGAATGGCCTATTAAAAGTTGATGCTTCCTTCCATGGTATTGAGATCTGCGGATGTTGCCAAAACCCGGAACATATGCTTTAATTTTGTTGTCCCGTCCAGAGGAGGATATTCAGGTTGGTAGACTGGGCCGGCTACAGATAAAACCCGGGTTTTATGTCTACGTCGGTAGCGCATTTGGCCCTGGGGGGATAAAGGCTCGGATCTCACACCACATGAACATCTCGAATCATCCCCGTTGGCATATTGACTATTTACGAGCAGTGACGTGCCTTCACGGGATATGGTATACCTATGATTCTGTTCGACGAGAGCATCAATGGGCGGAGATCTTTGCTCATTCCAGGAAGGCATCGACTCCCCTGGGAGGTTTCGGGTCTTCGGATTGCAGTTGTAAATCGCACCTCACTTATTATTACTCTCACCCCTCTCTTAAATCCTTCAGCAGGAAAATCCATACCCGGTATAATGATCACGAAACGGTGCACATGAATAAAATCTTTGGTTCAGCGAAGACCCACGAAAAATGAATCTATAACTATCTTTTTTAACGATGATTTCTTTTATAGTAATTGTCAGAAATATGTTCCGATTGGTCTTTTATTAAATCCCCCTGTCCCCCTTCACGCGTCGCAAGCGCCTGCGCTGCGCGTGTCAAAGAGGGAACTTATGAAGGTCTGAAGGTGTATCAGCACATCTATTGCCGCAATGAGCAATGCCGGAGTGTAAGCATTCCCCCCTTTTCAAAAAGGGGGGCAAGGGGGGATTTTATACTGTCGGACACTCCTTTCTATCGGAACAGTTTAAGACATCAGCTATATGAATAGCGAGGATGAGATTGATGGAGAAACCACAAGGCGCCGGAGGCAGCAGTTTTCAGCTTATTGATGCTGAGAAAGTTCTTGAAAAGCTTCATCTTAAAAAAGGGAATATCCTCCTTGACTTGGCTTGCGGGCAAGGGGAATATGCCATCGAATTTTCAAATATTGTCGGCGAAGAAGGCCTCATCTATGCCGTCGATCTTTGGGATGAAAATATTGTCCAATTGAGGAAGGCATCATCGGCCGCCGGGATCAAGAACATAAAGGCCATTGTGGCTGATGTCAGCAAGGTGATGCCCATAGGCAATGACAGCGTGGATGTATGCTTAATGGCGACAGTTCTTCATGATCTCATCCTGGAAAAGGCTGCCGATGAGGCCATAAAAGAAGTGAGGAGGGTTCTCAAACCAAATGGCCTATTGGCTATCATAGAGTTTAAAAAAATAGATGGACCGCCCGGCCCACCAATGAAGATAAGGTTGAATCCAAATGAGGTTGAGAGCATTGTCAGGCCCTTCGGTTTTATAAAGAATGAATTGAAAGAGGTGGGAGAATACAACTATTTAATGACGTTTGATTTGGGGAAGTCAGATAAACCTTAGGCCTAAGGATTGATTCGAAGAGAGGAATCTAAAGCATTCTCTATGATAATTCACGAACGAGTGTTTTTAAATTATCCTTGATGTCTTCAAAATTTTCAAAAGAGCTTTCCACCTCGAGGTCCGCATTTCGTTTTTCACTTTGAGCCAAGGCCTGCTCTGAAATGGTGCGTGCTTCAGTTGTCTTTTCTTGTGATCTTAATATGTAGGCG
>JAQYVK010000395.1 GCA_030145585.1 Desulfatiglandales bacterium
AAATAAATTAAACCTTTATAAATTATTGCATCTATCCGTTCACGGCTCAACGTTTACCATTCACCCAAACTTTTACGCTATGCGCTTCATGGGGAGGAAATATGGCCGAACAGGAAAAAAATGGGATTGAAGAATTGACCCGGTTTGCCATGGAAGTCGTCCGAAGTTCCGGAGAGAAGGCCCTTTCCTATTATGGCAAGGGCTCACCGTCCATTAAATTCGATGAAGGGCTCGTAACGGAAGCGGAGCTGCAATTAGGCGAATTTTTTCAAGATCAGCTTGCCATGCATTTTCCCGAACATCGGGTGTTCAATAACAGCCAGGATAACCAAGCCTACACCCATGAAGGCGACGGGGCCTTGTGGGTCTATGACCCCTTGGACGGTGTGGCCAACTTTCAGGCGGGGATCCCCATCTGGGGCGTTTCTCTGGCTCTTTTAGAAAATTTCTGGCCTGTTTTTGGGATGTTTTACATGCCTGTCACAGGAGATCTATTTCATGCCTCTGCGGGGCAAAAAGCTTTTCGGGGGGAAGAGAGTATCTTGGTATCATCTCAGGAAGATATCGACGACGAAAGCCTTCTTTTCACCTACTCCCGGTTTCATAATCATTTTCAATCCACATTTCCAGGCAAGGTTCGCTCCCTGGGCTGCACCACTGCTCATCTGTGTTATGTGGCCATGGGTCGGGCAGAGGCCGCATTAATCGCCAATGAATCCTATCAAGATCTCGCTGCTGCACGTGTGATTGTTGAAGCATCGGGAGGGAAAATCTATAAGATGGATGGGAGTGAGTTTTTCCTCAATGAATATCTGGATGGTCAAAGGATCGCTGAACCTCTCTTGGTCACAGCTCCGGCAATCTACTCGCAGGTTCTTGAAACGCTCAAACCGCATAACTAAAAGCTGACAGCATCCAGGCCGTTTGGCCTGGATGCTGTCTTAGTGCATTTTATAGTTTTTTTGACAACTGCGAAAGTAAAACCAAGACCCTATCTGCTAATGCCTCATCCATGGTTCCCATTCCGCAGGCCGGCGTAAGAAGTGAACATTTGGCAATCCTCTCCGCGTCGAGACCCCACTCCTCGAAACGTTTCAACCCTACACCTAGCCGTGTCAATAGGCCCTCTATAGTTTCCTCCCCGGTGAAATCGGCTGTGGGAACAATTCCCCACGCAATGGCGCCTCCATCCGATATAAACCGGGACAATTCTTCAGGGTAGAGCAAAAAAGTGTCCATATAGCCGTAAGCATCAAAGTTGATGATATCAGGGCCCGCCTCGATGATCATAGGCCAATCCGTATTGCCACAGCAATGAACACCGATCAGAGCATCGGACCTGTCCCGGATGTAATCGATGACCTCTTTGAGAAGGCCGACAACTTCATGCCGTTGAATGGGGGTAAAGGCGGAACCATAACCGGAGAGATAGGGCTCGTCCAGGAAAAGGATCGTTCTTTTTCCCGTCTTGCTCAACTCCCTGACCTGCCAGAGGGCCTTGATGGCCAACCCTTTGACAGCTGCATCGAGCAAATCAGGATTGTGCAGAATGGATTTTTCTTTCTGATCGACTATACCTGCCGCAAAGGTCACGGGGCCCACTGTTTGCCCTTTTACAAAGGGACCATATTTTTCAGGGTGATGACGGACAGCTTCCACCAGTTCAAAAAAGCCGGGTGCATAATCCTTGCTGATTGCGAAATAGGGGACATCATCCGCCAAAAAACGGTCATAGAATGAGACCAATGCAGATTCCGGATCATCGGACGATACGGCAAGGGACCGATTCTCCTCTCTAATCTTCAGCAGAGGTAACCCCTCGCTGAACTGAATGACCATGTCTTCGAGGTGGGTACGCTTGACGAGCTGGGGCCAGTAAGGGATTTCAGGGATGTGCTCAAATATGTGTGCACAGCTCTCTTGAACCCCCAGGGAGGGAACGCTTCCGATCCCAGTGGCCTTAAAATAAAAATCGTGCTCTCTTTTAACAGTTTTCTCATCCATACATTAACTGTTCCTTCTCACTTGGAACTCAAAAACCCCTTCATTAATTCAGATCTCTGCTCTGGCGGGGGATGCTATGTCACATAAATATTGGGGACGATTAAAGTCTCTTTCGGGGATTGTTGATACCCCTCGCCTTTAGGCAAAGCAAATATCATATTGTCGCGAAGCGACTTGTCATTCCGGCGAATCCGCCAGAGGCGGATAAAAGTCGGAATCCAGGAAAAATGGGACTGAGTATTCTGGATGCTGAATCATGCTGACTGTAAGAAATTAAGCATCTACAGTCAGCGGCTGACTGTAAGAAATTAAGCATCTACAGTCAGCTACAAGTCCGGCATGACTCAATAGTTTATTTTGATCAACCGCATCAGCAGCCCTCGTCATATAGACGATGGTTTTTAATTTGTTCCTTTATTCCTCAATCTCCGGACTCTTGGACAGCACGATGTTTTTTTCACGGATTGAGGTGCGCCAGGCCTCGAGAACGGTGAGTAATTTTTGCTTCTTCTCTCTTGTCCGGTCGATTTCTTTGACCTCTGGAGCCGGTCCCGCTTTCAAGGTGGACTTCAGTTCATCCAACCGCTCTTTTGACCGTTCATCATCCGGATTTTCGACAACAACTTTTTCATAAACATTGATTGCCTCGTGAATGAGCCCCTGATTGAAATAAACCTCACCGAGGGTGGGTGTTGCGACTCGCCTTTTCTCTTCCAGGGTCCCTTCAATTTCAAGAGACGGCTCTTCAACAAGAGGTGGTGGTTCAGAAACTGTCGATTCTTCCGCGTCCTTTAAGGTCTCCAGGATTTCTACGGCATCCTGATCTTCAGGCCGGTGTGCCAGGTACAGATTGAGGAGCCAGGCGGCCTCAGCGTCCCTATCTTGCTGGCGATAGATTTCGGCCTGGAGTTTAAATGCGGGTAAGAACGTGTCAAGCTGCTGGAGGAGCTTATCAAGCTCTGCCTCCGCCTGCGGAATACGGCCGACTTCATAACAGGTCTCTGCAAGGAGTTGTCGAATATAGAGGTCAGAAGGATAAACTTTTAATGCCTTGATACCCTCCCTGATTACTCGTTTCAATTGGCCCTCTTCTTTCATTTTTAAAAGGAGGCGAAAGAGTGTTCCGGGTGACGGGCCATCGGCGAGAATTTCATTGTAAAGATCTTCGGGAGCAGCCATACTTATTATCCTCCTGCGCAGTAATATTTAATCAATGTTTGGTTTTAGTATTCATCAAACTATGGGGACTCTGGTTTTGCAGTCACTCACAACTGGTTCCCTTTTTTCGCTCTTTGCGCTTTGCACTTTGCCCTCGTCCTTACTCTTTGATTTTTATCCGCCGTCAGTGTGGCGGGTTTCGACTTTTGTTCTCCGCTGTTTGAGACGAGGAAGAGTCTTCCCTTTCCCTCTCGAACCGATAAAGGATTTCATTATCTTTGATCAAACCCCATTCCCTTCTGGCTATCGATTCGATATGCTCTTTGTCCGTTTGAAGACGTTTTATTTCATCCAAGAGGGATTGCTTTTCTACCTCGAGCCTGCCAATTCTGTCCAAATAGACATCCCGCTCTTTCTCCATTTTATGAAGGTGAACAAAACCCCGTTCTCCGAATCCGAGCCATCCAACGATCAGGCCAAAGAAAAGAATAAGCAAGGTTAATTTTAAAAACCCTGTTTTGGTGAGAGACAAGATAATGACTCCAAAACTCAATTTAAAGTAATCTATTAATATCATCTGTATTTTAACAAGAAAGTCAAGATCTATTAACTATTTGCAAATCCTTCAATCGGGTTCAAGATCGTTTAAACTTGACACCCCTCCTTATTTTGGTAACGTTCAATAAAAGGACGATTCGAGCAAAACATTTAAATAAATATCTCAAAAAGAACGAGAGGAAATCCAGTTGTCAGAACTACAAAAAGAGAACTCAGGAAAAAAATCAGTCATCAAGTTCCCAGATACTCCCGACAAAAAAATGTTAAGGGAGTTCTTCTCGATGCCAGGCATGGATGCTCTTGACCGGATCTTGGAACAAAAATATCCTCAGCATTATATACAACACATGACTTCAGTCGATTTCTTCTGGCTCGTTAAAAAGATCGGGGAAGATGATGCTTTACCAATATTGAAGTTGGCATCGCCGGAACAATGGCAGTATCTTTTGGACATGGAATTATGGCGTAAAGACCGCATCGATCCGGAACAGATTGCCATTTGGCTCGAAAGATTTCATCGGTCCGATCCTGGAGGTTTTGTAAGGTGGTTTGGCAGCCATGGGCAAGCCTTGGCTTATATGTTCCTGTATAAAAATATACAGGTCGAAATAAAAAATTTGGATGAAGACGAGGAGTTCCCAGAGGATTTTATTACCCACGACGGGACCTATTATATTCGTATTCTCAATAAAGAACATGAGGAGATGATCGGAAATATTCTCCAAGAGATGGCCAGGGACAACCATGAACAATACCAGGCATTGATTTCAGGGCTTGCTGGGGTCCTGCCGGCTGAAGCTGAAGAGGGGATGTACCGGATGCGGAACGTGCGGTTGGCGGAAGAGGGGTTCCTTCCTACTGAGGACGCCCTTTCCGTATATGCCTATCTGAAGGCCGAAACCCTGCTCAAAGACCAGCCCTTAGAAGAACGCTTTTTAGCTGATGGGGAGAAGACAGGGGCTCTCGTACCGATGACCCCCTTGCTTCATTCCCAGGATAACAACTTTTTGGCGGGTGTTGTCAGTCGGCTCACCGATCCCATCTTGTTGGACAGGGTTCGCCTTGAATTTGCGGGGCTCTGTAATCAGATCATCTCAGCGGACGGTTTGATAGTCAGTGATTTTGAAGACTTGATTCAGACATGCAGGAAGGCGGCAGGCTATATCAGTCTTGGTCTTGAGAGGGTGACCGAAGAGAATCTCCCCTTATCGGAACAGGTGTTGAAGCAGAACCCGCTTCTATCCATTTTTCGCATCGGTTTTGGACTCGCCCTGGAATTGAAATGGGAAGCGGAAAGATGGATTAAAGAGGCCTGGTTTCATAGCGTGGGTTTGAAACCTGATTTTTGGGGGGAAGAATGGGGCGCAACCCTTTCCGGTCTTTTACAAAGACGCCCCATTTTTTTCAGTGGAAATCTCGAACAAGAGAATTACCGGGAATTTGAGCAGTCATTGGATATCAAAAGTTGCAAAGACTCCCTCGGTCATATGATCGCTCTAGACAGAGTCTTAGAAAGCCTCACCTCAAAGTACCCCCTGGCCCCGACAAGGATGAAAGATCCCCTCCTCACCTTTCACCCCCTCCTTTTTACTTTCTGGGCGCGTAGGCAGTTAAAACTCAACCTTGGCTTTGCGCCCCTTTCCATCGGGCAGGTGAGGGCCTTTTTTAAACATATAAGAGGAGAAACCGAAAAGCCACCCTACCGGATAGCCAAGTTTAAGGAAGTCTTTATCGGGGACGTGATGAGCGTTTCCCCTGATCGCGAATCTGGTGAAGAAGAACAGGTTAGGGCGACTTTGGCCTTCCAGTGGAAGCAGTTTGAGGAAGAGTATGCCCAGGTTTCTGAAGAAGGGTTGGATGAGAGGTTTTCAAGATTTATCCTAATCGAATCCTCAGGTGACGAAACCATCCATTAGCCCACCCACTCGAGGGGCTATGTTTCCCCTATAATCTGGGATGCTGGACACAAGGGGTGTTAGACAGGTAGTGGTGTTTTATTAGGCTGGAAAGTTCTAAATCCGAATCCCGAAACTCGAAACAATATCAAAATTCGAAATTCAAATGACCAAAACGGGTGCTTCGATTTACGCTTTTCTTGGATTATAAATGTTCGATACTCAAATCATTTTCATTTTCCTTTTTTGGACGGGTGAACACCGAAGAAACACAAAGAGGTAGATCTATCGCGGTTTATGTTTTGAATTTGGAACATTCGATATTCGGATTTGTTTCGTATTTCGTGCTTCGAATTTCGAGTTTTTCTCCTTCTGGCTATAGTTTTGGCAAATAGTCCCCTATGTTCAGCCAGAATTTATAGGACGCGGCCCAGCTACGTCCGGACCTCCTGAAGCATAAAAACGATATAAGATATGACAAAGCATATCAGGGATATTGCGATCAGGGCCACAAGGTGAGGATAGATTACAAGGATACTCTGGCCTAGAGGTAGGGGATTTTGGAAACGGGACGCGGAAAGTTCCTCCATGGGCCCCATCAGGACAAGGGCACTGGTCGTCTTTCTCATAGGATCGATGATGGTCCCCGAGGCGCTCGAGTAAAGGGTCATTGGAGAGAGTAAAGAGACCCTTTCTCTTATTTGGGCATTCTTGATGGTCATGTCCATATGGGTCTCACGGGTTCCCCCCTTTGTATCCACCGGAGCAATACTGTCGGCGAGGACACTCGCCCCAAGGGAGACGAAGAAGGACAGAAAGATCCACAATGCCACCGAGGCGAGGGCTGAGGTGGCAACGTTCCTGAAAAATATAGAAAACAGGAGGGATAGGCCGAGCCAAAAAGAGATGTAAAATATGCTGATGATAATATAGATGATCAGGCGCCATATTTCCTCAACCCCAGGCACGACCCCCAATAATAGAAGGCCGAAACCGGATATGACAAGGACGATAGATACCAGTATGATGGAAATCGTGGTTGCACCGGCCAGGAATTTTCCGTTGATGACGGCATCCCTGTAAATGGGCTGCGAGACGATTTTAATCAATGTCCCGTTCGCCCTTTCCCGGTTGATTGCATCAAAACCCAATACCAGTCCGATGAGAGGGCCGAAAAAGGCGACGAATTGGACCAAAGAGAATAAGGCCCCGGTCGTGTTGAACATCATAAGAAAAACAAACTTCGGCTTGGCCACGCCTTCCAGATTTTCTTTCAGGTTTACCCCGGCCATATAACTGGTGATGAAAGCGACCATAGCGATCAGGGCAAACAGGATAACAAACCGGTAACTGCTGAAATGATCCGCCAGTTCTTTTCTATATACGGCAAAGAGCCCCTGCATGATCAGACCTCCTGAAAATATTTAAGATAAATTTCTTCTAGCGTGTATACCTTTTCGCCCACACCAAATTTTTCTTTCGCAAGGGCATCGATGGTGCCCTCTGCGACCATTTTTCCCCGGATCATGATACCGACACGGTTGGATATCTTCTGAACCTGTTGAAGGTGATGGGACGAGAGAAGGACGGTTATGTTTCTGTCGCGGTTTAAGGCTTGGATCAAGTCAATCATCTTTGAGGCCCCATCCGGGTCGAGCCCTAGGGTGGGTTCATCGAGAAACATGACCTTTGGATCCTTGATGAGGACCTCTGCAATGCCCAGACGCTGTTTCATCCCCCGGGAATAAACCCCCACTTTTTTCTCCAAGTCATCTGACAGCCCCACCTCTTTCAGAGCATCTAAGATTTTATCCCGAATCTGATCTCCATTCAGACCGTTCAGATTGGCGATGTACTCCAGACTTTGTACGGCATTCAGGTCTTCGTAAAAACCCACATTCTCAGGGAGGTAGCCGACCATTCGTTTCACTTCTCTGGCATTCCTTTCAGGTTCCAGCCCGCAGACCTTGGCATTGCCCTCAGAGGATCGGCTCAGGCCCAGCAGCATCAGGAGTGTCGTGGTCTTCCCAGCTCCGTTGGGGCCTAAGAACCCGAATACTTCACCTTCGTTGACCTGAAAGGTCAGGCTATCCACAGCAGTCTGGTGGCCATAACGCTTTGTCAGATTTGTGGTCTCAATAATGACATCTGTATCCATATCTATCGCCTTCCCATACGAATAAATAAGAAAACGAGACCGGCAACCACGAGGACAATAATGCCTATACCGAGCCAACCCCAGGCAGTGGATGCCCTGACCGTAGTCCTCAGTTCCAAGTTCTCATTGGCCTTTTCTCCCTCGACCCTCACGGCAACGGAATAATCCCCAACCAGGGCCTGCTCCGACGGGGTAACGGTCAGCTCAATCTGTTTGAGATCCCCGGGAGCCAGGACATCGATATTCTTCGGGGTGAATTCCACTTTCCAGTTTTCCGGTTGGAAGGAGAGAAAGCGGACATTGGTCTGGGTAGCGGACCCATTGTTTTGTACATAAAAAGAAAGATTGGCAGTTTCCCCTCTCACGGCGTTCAATGAGAGAAGCCCGGTTGAGGTTGCTACTACCAACTTGTGGGTCCCGGTAAGGACGATAACCAGCTCCACTTCCGCCTTCGCCTTCTCTGAACTCACTCTGACTTTTATCGGGTACTCGCCCGGTTCGGCCAGGGCAAAAGGGGAAAC
>JAQYVK010000396.1 GCA_030145585.1 Desulfatiglandales bacterium
TGACGAATTGTATCGTCCCTGTTTTGGCCAGACCCAACAGGGTGGACAAAGCGATCAGGGCGAGGATGTCATCAGCTATGGCGGCCCCAATAATAATGTGCCCTATAAAACTCTGGTTTATTTTCATGGAATGAAGAATGACGGCCTGAACGGCAATCGCAGTAATAGAGACACCCATACCCACAAAGAGAGATTGATAGAGGTTCCCACCAAAGGCGTGAGTTATAAGGGCTCCAAGAACAAAGGGAAGGATGAAACCGCCAACCGCCACCCCGAGTGAGGGCCATATATGCTCAAGGAGTTCCTTAGGGTCCATTTCCATACCCGTGTGAAACATGACGAAAAAGATACCCAGTTCAGCGAGCAGTTCCAGGGGGGCTGATGGGGAGACAAGGCCCAACAGGGGGGGGCCAAGAATCACCCCAGCCAATAGTTCACCCAGCATGGCGGGTAACCCGAACCGTGTAAAAAGGCTTCCTAAGATCCAGGCCACACACATGATAAGAAGAAGACTCACGATGAATTCAGGGGTGATCATAGATTACTCCTTGCAATTGAAGGCTTTTCTCATTTTTCTCATAGAAGCTATCTCAAAAAATAGAAAAATAGTTCGAGGTCAAGGACGGCGCTGGATCAGAACCGGAGGGCCTACGCCCCGGTAGGGACGATGCAAGGATCTGAAGAATTCCGACCTGTGGTCGGAATTCTTCTAAGCCGTCCGCAAGGACGGCAGGACGCATAGAGATCGGGCTATTTGGCATTTTTAAGATGGCTTCTACAAATTAGCGCTCTGAACACCTTTTATCAAGGGAAAACCGGCTTATTGATTCTTGTCCTACACCTCAGACCTTATACCGTTTTAAGAAACCACATTGTTGAATCATTGAGGTTAGGCAGTGTATGACCGATCAGGGTGTCAAGGTTTTTGGTTGAAACGGCCTTAATCAGGTGTTATTCATTATGAAAGAACGGAATAAGGTGTACATAAAGGGCGCAAGGCGTAAGGCACAAGAGGAAAAAAGACAGGGACAATAAAGGGAAACATCCAGATAATGGTCTATGAAAAGGAACGCAAAGTCGCTATTGAAGCGGTTATCTCGGCCTGTGGGCTCTGCCGTGAAGTACAAGCCGACCTCCTTTCTCGAGACTCTATCAGCAAAGGAGATCGAACGCCGGTAACAGTGGCTGATTTTGGAGCTCAGGCCCTCATCAGTCACCATCTCAAGAACGCTTTTCCAAATGATTTGTTGGTAGGCGAAGAGGACTCCCGTCTCTTACGCCAAGCAGAAAACCGGGGTGTCAAAGAGGCGCTCATGAAAATTGTGCACCGGTTTAATCCCCACCTTAGTCCGAGGGATGTTCTCGATGCGATCGATCGGGGAACGGCCAAGGGTGGTCCTGAAGGGAGATTCTGGATTGTTGATCCTATTGACGGTACAAAGGGTTTTATCCGTAAAGACCAGTTTGCTGTCGCCCTTGCTCTCATGGAGGAAGGAGAGGTGGTTCTTGGGGTCTTGGGATGTCCGAACCTGCCCTTAAATGGCCTCGCTTCTAAAGGTATCCGGGGGAGCCTTTTTATCGCAGTAAAGGGTGAGGGTGCGTTCATTCGCAGCCTTGAGGAGACAAGAGAAGAAAAGATTCGGGTTGACGACGTGTCCGATCCTTCACTGGCCCTATTCTGTGAATCGGTAGAATCAGCTCACGCCTCCCATGAAGATACGGCACGGGTCGCCAGGGACGCGGGCATCAAGAAATCACCTCTCAGAATGGACAGTATGTGTAAGTATGGCATCGTGGCCCGAGGTGACGCTTCATTCTACCTTCGTATCCCCGGTCGGAAGTCCTACGTGGAAAAGATCTGGGATCATGCGGCGGGTTTCATAATGGTCCATGAAGCGGGAGGAAAAGTCACTGACATAGATGGCCGTCCCTTGAACTTTACTTTGGGACGAACCCTTGATGCAAAAGGGATCCTTGCCAGCAACGGCAGAATTCATCAGCAGGTACTGGAAGCGCTAAAAAACCTTCTCGCAGCAAATTGAAAGACGACACGAGTCGGAAAGATTCAGGTAATATTACAAACATGATCGTACAAATCTATGAAATACAGACCCCTCAAGAGGCCGTCAAATGTATCGAATCAGGAGTGGATCACATCGGGAGTGTGTTATCCACAAAAGAAGAATGGCGTCAACCCCTATTAAAAGAGATGTTCCAAGTATCAAAGGCAGCGGACGTTAAAAACAGCCTCATACCTCTGTTTCAGGAGGAAGAAACCCTTTATAGAACTCTGGAATATTACGTCCCAGCCTACCTTCATTTTTGCGACAGTCTCACGAACCCTCTTGGCCAACAAATCGACCTGGAGGCCATGATCGGTCTTCAACGCCGCCTCAAGAAAAAATTCCCGGAGATCGGCATTATGCGCACGATTCCCATCCCCAGAAAGAGTGAAGGATCCCAAGACTTCCCGCTTTTGGAAAATGCACGGGCCTTCGCGTCCGTCAGTGATATTTTCCTGATCGATACATGGGTTCAAACTGAACCTGTCGGGGGATTCGTCGGTATTACGGGTCAGACGCCTGACTGGGACATGGCCCGTGAATTGATCCTTCAAAGTGATATTCCGGTTATTTTGGCAGGGGGTCTCTCTCCCGACAATGTCTATGAGGCCCTTTTGAAGGTCATTCCCGCCGGTGCAGACAGCTGTACTCAAACCAATAGGATAGACGAATCGGGAAATTCCATTAGATTTAAAAAAGACTTCAAGAAGGTTGAAAAATTCGTGAGTGAAGTTCGAAGGGCCGAAGAGGTCCTCAGTGAAAAGGCCGTACAATTATCCTTGAAATTGGATGAGCTCAAGGAGGCGTTAGAAGATCGGGAGGCCGCCCTCCCCGCCCACTCTGTCCGGCCCCATCAAATCATGATCATCGAGGAACTCGAAGAGGAAATTGATCTCAAGGAAAAAGAACTAAAACGTTTAAAGTACGGGGCTGCAAATATCTCTTGAAATATCAAGGATACGTGATCACTATTCAAAAGAGGGCCATTGGAAGGGGAAATTACAGTTTAAAAGGAGGATGTAAATGGAATCACGAAAAGGCATGATTTTATCCATTCTGATTATTTCCATGATCCTAATCATGAACGGATGCGCCACCGGCCCTAAAATCAGACCGCAGCGGGCCATAGATGAAAGAATCAGTCTCCAGGAACTTGCACAAAACTGGCAGGACTATGATGTTTCTTATGCCGGTTGGTCTGTCACGGATTTATATGGCATCATGTTCGATCCAAAAGACAATAGCATGAAACTTGGCGGAAGCCGCTGGAAAAAAATCGAGGATCAGGACACTCGGGAAAAGATTTTTAGTCAAGTCCCTGATAAAACAAGGTACCCCAGCCGGATAGTAGGACCGGATGATGAGTTCTATGGGTACATTCTATACATTAAAAGAGAGGGCGCTAATACACAGAGAGCCGTTGTCAGGGTTGTTGATGACCACAACCTGACCATAGATTTTGAGACTGTCAATACACAAAGGGTCACCCATGCCGCGTATTAAATAATCCTTTCTTTTCTCGTACCGAACAACAAGAGGAACAGGCTAAAAGGATATCCGATGAAGTATGAAGGTGACCCTGAGGTAAATGATGAGCAAACCAGTTTTTTTTATGGTTATGTCATCGTTTTCGTCTGCTTTATCATTATGGTCATGGCGTTCGGGATCAATTACAGTTTCGGCATATTCTTCAAGCCTCTTTTAGCCCAATTTGACTGGACTAGAGCAGCTACTTCCGCAGCCTATTCCTTAATGACACTGGTATCCGGGTTTTTAGGTATTTTCGCAGGCCGTTTGAGCGATGCTTTTGGTCCAAAAATCATCGGAATACTTTCCGGTGTTTTTTTGAGTTCCGGACTCTTACTGCTGTCTCAAACCCAAAATCTCTTCCATTTTTATCTGTTCTATGGGGTACTCATCGCCGCCGGTATCGGCGGTTGTTGGCCCGGACTGCTACCGGCGGTGGCGAAATGGTTTGTGAAGAGAAGAGGCTTGATGACAGGCATCGTCACATCCGGAATAGGTTTCGGAACCTTAACCATCCCTCCGCTGGCCGAATGGCTTATTTCCATGTACACATGGCGCATGTCCTATATCGTCATTGGTATCTTGACTCTTGTGATTGTTATTTCGGTATCGCTTTTCCTGAAGGCCGATCCACGGGATGTCGGTAGTTTACCCTTTGGTGGAAACAAAGCTGTTGAGGAAAATGAACATCCTCCACTCGGGGGGGCCACATTCCCAGAGGCCCTAAAGACGCATCAATTTTGGCGCCTAGGAGCCATCTATTTTGGTTATGGGTATTGTTTACATACGATCATGGTTCACCTATCCCCCCATGTTCAAGACATGGGATTCACATCTACCGATGCCGCCTTGGTCCTTGCCCTCATCGGACTCCCCAATACCATTGCCAGAATAATCGTCGGCATCTCGAGCGACAGATTTGGTGTCAAACCAACCCTTATTGTCGTACTTCTTATTATGCTCATTTCCCTATTATGGATTCAGGTGGCCCGCGGGTTGGGAATGCTCTACCTATTCGCTGTCATCTTCGGCATAGGTTCAGGCGGGATTATTGCTTTGCAGGCACTGGCAACAGCGGAATCGTTCGGTCTCCGTTCCCTTGGGGTAATTTTAGGGACCATTACCTTTATATATACGACTGGGGGCGCAGCGGGCGCGTTGTTCTCCGGTTTCATCTTTGACTTGATGGGCAGTTACTCCCCCGCTTTCTGGATTACTGTTGCCTTTGCGCTACTATCTTTGATGCTCACCCAACTGTTAAAGAGACCTCCCTCAACCCTTGAACCGGTAAATTGACAACCTACTCTCTCCCCGGAGTGAAGGCCCAGGCCCAGAGGACAAGGCATTGAGGCAACACCCCATAGGGGTGTGTGGGTCATCGCTCTAAAGCACAGAAAAATTCGAATCTCGAAATCCGAAATTCGAAACAATATCAAATGACCAAAATCCAAATGATCGAAACTGTACTGGCGACATTCGGCTTCGAGAATGCAACTCGGTGTGTTTGTTTATAACATTGGAACATTATATTTTTGAATTTGTTTCGGATTTCGATATTCGTATTTCGAATTTAAACACCTTGTATCATCGTTCTCGGCATAGCCAATTGACTCTGACCACGCCCGAAAGACGTGGTTTTTTGAAGCTTAAATAAATATCGCTGCATGACGAATAAGCTTATTCCGACAAAAAGAATCTTGAAATGGGGCTCAGGGGACCTTATCTTTAATTCGAAAGAAAAATAGATTAAGAGAGGTGGTGACACCCATGGAAGGAAAAGACAGATACAATTTCGAAAGTTTTTCAGCCGATGATAACAGCTTCGATATGATGTTCAGCGATTTTATCAATCGGAAGTACAGCGACGGTTGGAAATACAAAGACTGCCATTATCATATGGAAGGTAATATGAGACGTGCCTATTGCCTTTTTAAAAAAATGATGTAGCTATATCCTTAAAGGGATTTTAGCGTGAAGGGGAATTGAGGTAGAATGTGGACTTTGATTCCCCCTTACTTTACGAATCATAGAAGGAGAAATGAAATGAGTTATGGGAAAGAGGAGCTTAAAAAGAAGATAGTGGACATGTACCCCGAGATCAAAACATACGGACTTTCCACGGATCTCGATTTTGATGAAGAGAAAAATGCCTGGGTTGTCAGTTTTACGAAGGGAAAGCACAATCGCCATGCATTTCTCGACAAGAAAGATGCTGATGCCTGCCTAGAAGGAAATGCATGCATATATCTCGGTGTTCTGATCGCCCAGTATATCAAGGATCTCGAAGAAGAAATAACCTGAACAAAGAAAAAAAGATAACAATTCAAAAGATCCATATCTTACTAGTATAATGTATAAAATCAAGGGGTTAGGTTCGCAAGAATCTAACCCATTTTTATTTTCCCCATCCTTGACAGGCCAAGGAATGAGGTTAATATCTAGTAATAAGGTATGATTTAGGCCTTTAAATAAAATAGGTGATTCCAGAGATTTCTCACCATTCTTGAGGAAAAAGATGCGAGTCAGAGCACACGCTACCTATCAACCTAGAATTACATTAACTGAAGGCATGTTAAATAGATTTTTTAAAAGCATCTTTCAGGGGAAGATCTCCGAGCTTTCCTTGAACAGGGGACTTTCGTACACATTGGTCTACAATCTGGCCCATGGGCGGATTCGTACTCTTTCAGCGCGGGATTACAAAATCATATTCGGAGAAGATCCGCCTTTAGAGGAGACTGAACGGGTGGAAGGCGGATATTTCAGAAGAATGGTGAAATTATGGCTATTTCTAAACGACGATGTCACTGAAGCCGATTTATACAGGGAATTCTATCCCAATAAAAAATTCAACAGAGTAGACTATAGAATCTTTAGTGGACACGTAAAAACAATCCCGATCAGATTCGAGACAATCTTGAAAAAAAAATTCTTTGATCAAGGATTTAATCAGTTTGAAATTAAACAATATTCTGAAGAACTTGACTTAACAGACTATAATGATAGGATTTTCTATGAAGATATAAAACCAGTTTTAGAGTTTTTAGAGGAAAATTTAAATGTTCATCCAGGACGTATCTTGAACCAATTTCCGTTGCGGTATGAATCGGGTGAATTACGAACCATTCCTCAAGGGGTCTATGATTACGCAAACAGACTCAAGAGAAAAACAGATAAAGCTTTAAAGTCAGGTTCAAAATTTGAAATAGATAAACTCAAGGAAGAAGTCTATGGGAAAAGAACCGCCCTTACCCTCTTTTCGGCGGTAGAAGATGAATTGGAATTTTTAAAGAATAATGGAGGAAGAAGGCCAAAGTTTTATCTGGAAAGGAGTATCAGTCTTTACAAAAAATCAAAGCTGAAAAGATTAGCATCCTGGAGAGTTCAAAGAATAAAAGAAGATTGTCTCAAGCTTATCAAGCATAAACCTGAACTTTCAATTTCATCTGTACCAAGACCCTATCTAAAAATGATTTTAACAAATCTTTTTTCTATTCTGACAATCAGAATGATTTCTTTAATAACCGATGAGAAACACGGAAAATTCGAAAAATCTATTTTAGAACCATCTTACAATAGCAAAGAGGACTACAGTCTATATGAACAAAAGACCATAAGCATGGATAAAGCCGCCCATGTCCTGGGGATGAACAGCAAGGCTTTTGACTTGATGGTTGCAAACCATCGGGACATTTTTAAAAGTATCGGTATCTATGAAAAAAAATGGTATGTACCTGATCTTTACTTAAAAGAACTTTTAAGAAAAGAAGGATTTCATGTCATCAAAGCCAAATATGAGTTTCTGGCAACAAATGGTAACCGCCCTTTTAATCAAGCCGAAACCTCTGGCAGACATCACAGCGGGTCCAATAAACACTTTTCACATCAGATATCGTCATGAGAGCGTCGAGACATATAGGAACCTAAGAAAAAGTCTCGAGGCGGTGATACGTCTTTATTGAATGACCCTTCCATATAAATGAAGGGCCTTATCCATGTAATAGCATATGAAGAATCGAGATGAACCTAAATATAAAACATTACTTGAATCCTTTACATATTTATTGCCGAATGCGTGATATCGGTGTTTCAAAAGGTGCAGCCAAATCCCTTTGCCGGGTCTATGAATGTTCAGTTTTTTGGAATCTTTTCATGAGACAATCAAAAAGAAAATGCCCCACAGACATCTGTAGGATTCCTTAAAACCATCCAATTGACAAGTGGAGGTCCATTTCCATATATTCATTTATGTGGATAGCAGGGCTCCCATTCATCTGAACCTGTATCTGCTCATCAGCTTGAAAATGAGGAGACGAATTGAAATATCGCTCGATCGGGAAGACGGGGATAAAAATCACACCCATACTCATGGGCACGTGGCAGGCCGGAAAAAAGGATTGGGTAGGGATTGAGGACAAGGTTTCAACTCGGGCGATCCAAGCCGCCTTCGAATCAGGTATCAATGCCTTTGATACCGCCGAGGCCTATGGGGCCGGCCGATCCGAACGAATCCTGGGAAGCGCGCTTTCCCATGTGAGAGATCGGGTCGTCTTCATCACAAAGGTGTCCCCAAACCACCTGAAATACGATCAGGTCCTCCAGGCCTGTTTCCGCTCCTTAAAAAACCTTAAGACAGACTATATCGACCTTTATATGGTTCATTGGCCTGCCGGGTCCTGGGGAACCAAGGAGGTACCGATCGTGGAGACCTTGGAGGCCATGAACGAATTGAAACAAAAGGGTAAGATCCGGGCTATCGGGGTTTCCAACTTTTCCCTCCCCCAACTGAAGGAGGCCAGACAATACAGCACCATCGACAGCCTCGAACCCCCCTACTCCCTTTTCTGGCGATACGTGGAGCACGATACGATGCCTTACTGCCTGAATAACAAGATCACCCTACTCGGCTATTCCCCCTTGGCCCAAGGGCTTCTGACAGGCAAATTTGATCTCTCACACAAATTTGACAAGAAGGATAATCGATCCCGAAACCGACTCTTTAGGGGAGAGAATGCAGAGCGGGCTCACCGAGCCCTGGATAGACTTCGTCCCATCGCTGAAAGATATGATCTGAGTCTCGGGCAGTTGG
>JAQYVK010000397.1 GCA_030145585.1 Desulfatiglandales bacterium
TGGAAGTGCCCCGAACTTGTAAAAACCGAAGTCGTGAAAGACTTGAAACCCTACTACGTGAAACAGAAAGGTAAATTCAAGGATTTTATTGAGGCGGGCGGAACAGATTGTTACTTTGGCGCCCCTGCTTTGGGAAAAGCTGAGCTGGGAGAAGCCATATACGAAGTGATTGTCGAAGAGATCGTCAAAGAGGTGGAAGGTTGGGCTTCTTCTTTGTGATTTATTTAGAGGAATTCACGAAGACCTGTGCACACACCTTTAAAAACATTGAAAGGATTAAATCGTTAGGTATCCCAGTTCTTGAGAAATCTTTTCACAACTTTTTTTTACCAGGTCAACATGTCCGTTCATCCCGTTTCTGGCCTGATCATTAGTAAGCACGATACCCAATGCCGCAATAACCTGACGCGAGGAATCCCTGATTGGGGCTGCAATCCCCACGATCCCTTCAATGGCTTCACCTTTTTCTATCACATACCCTTGGTTCCTGATGTGCTCAAGCTTTAGACTGAAGGCATCCTCGTCCGTCGTGGAAAGAGGTGTATAGGCCTGCAATCTATCCTTTTGGAGGATCTGTCTCACTTCTCCAGGCTCCAGGTAGGCCATCAATATCATGCCGAGCATGCCGTAATGCAGGGGCCCCCGCCAGCCCACATCAGCTGAGATCCGAATGAAACTCCGTCCTTCCCTCTTTTCAATCAAGGCGAGCTGATCTTCCATGACGGTTCCCAAAAGGACCGTCGCTCCGGTTTCTTTCTGAATCTGGGACATGGGAGCGGACGTGGCCTCACGAAGATTTAAGGATGAATGGACAATCCCTCCCAGCTCGAACAATCGCAAACCCAATTGATAACGCTTGGAATCGAGCTTCTTAAGATAACCCCTCTCAGTGAGATTCGAGATGAGCCTCTTGGCGGTTGATTTATTGAGCCCGGTTTTGCCGGCGACCTCGGAAAGGTTTAATTCCCTGTCCTGAAGAGAAAAACATTCAAGAATATCCAAAGCCCTCTCAACGGCCTGTACCTTGTATTCGCGTTCTATTTTGTCTGAAGCAGTCATAGTGTAATAATTTAAAAGTTAAAAATTGATTACAGCCATTTTAAGTAAACTGGCATGAATAAATGTCACATCGTGAAACGCATTTTCGTTTTACCCCTTTTTTAAACTAAAGTCAAATAAAATCTAAATAGATTTTTCCATGTGAAGACCCTAAACAGTTCTCATTTATGCCATTTTCTCCTAACTCCTATTAAATAAGGATTAATATTAACACTGTGGTATATAAAGATACAGCAAATTTTTCTTGACTTTTCTTTGCCATATGATATTTTTAATATCATTATTGAAATATTGTTTCATATCGTGAAACTTTTTTATATCAATAAATATGGGAACCAGCAAAGAACAATAATGACGAAAGGGTAGTCATTGATTAGAGGAGGTTAAGGTATGTATTTCAGGGTTTACTGTAATGCAAGGGAGATTGAAGCCCCGGATAAAGAAACAGCAGAGCAAATTCTTAAGGATTCGCTGAAAGATATTATTTGGTTGCTTCCGGTCACAGAGACTCCTGTGGCGCCTCCAGCGAGAGAAGAATCTGATAGACCTGAAGCAGAGGAAAAGAAGGGCGGACATGGTTCAATGACCGCGCGCCATTAGAAAGTGCCGTGGAAGCACATGAAATATAAACAACCTGCGCAGCCGGACATCGGGCTGCGGAGAGATTAGAGGGGAAAAAAATGAGGTACGCTGAAACAGGCTTCCAATTAGAAGTCGATCTGTCAAAGGGAAGCATTGATATAGTGGAGACCGATCAAAGAGAAACTGAATCGCTTCTCGGGGGGATCGGTATAAACGCGAAGCTGCTATATGATCGGGTTCCTCCGGAAACCGATCCATGGTCTCCCGACAACCTGCTCATATTCGGGAATGGTCTTCTGAACGGCACATGCGTTCCAGGCGCAAACCGCGTGTCGGTCGATACTATTGCTCCGGTGAACGGATTGATGGGGCATTCACTGATGGGCGGATTTTTCGGACCGGAAATGAAATTGGCCGGTTATGACAGAATAGTCATTCGGGGTGAGGCGCCTGACCTGGTCTACCTAGCGATACACAACGACAAAGTCGAGATCCGTGATGCAAAGCATCTCCGCGGAAGAGGCATGGTTGACACTCAGAGGTTGATCAAGGAGGAGTTGAACGACAAAGGGGTCTGGGTGGCTGCTATTGGTCCGGCCGGGGAGAATAAGGTCATAATGGCTTCGATCGATTGCGGCAACTCGAGTGCCGCTCGAACGGTCGGGCCTGTCATGGGGGCCAAAAAGCTGAAGGCCATTGCCGTCCGGGGAACAAGAGACGTGTATCTTGCCCACCCCGCTGAAGCCTGGGAGATGTGCTCACGCCTGAGGAAGGAACTTGATGCGAACCCAAATGTCGGGGACTGGATGGCGGTCGATGAAGATGACAGCTTTCATCACAACAATTTTTCCTGGGGCAACGCGCGGACGCGGCAAAAAAATTATTGGAGCGAGGGACTCGAGGAGAGATGGCGGAACCTCAAACACGACCACATGGACCGCTGGACAGGTTGCTGGAACTGCCCGAAGTCATGCCATAATCTCATGCAGTGGCCGAACCGGCGAAAATTCTCATACAAATGCTACGGAAAAGACACGTATCACATGGCCGCCTTCCAGGAGCTGGACTTCACCTACGAGATACTCCCAATTGCCATGGACTTAGGATTTGACTCCTACTCAACACCACAGGTTATCGCTTTTGCACTCGAGCTCTTGGAAGCCGGGATTCTGACGGAAAAAGACTTTCCTGGGATGCCCTCAGACGTGAGGCAAAGGTTCTACTACCTCCTTCAGAAAATAGCATTTCGAGACGGCATAGGAGATGTTCTTGCCCATGGCGTATCCGGTGCGGCTGCCATAATTGGTAACGGCGCCGAGGAATTTGATCACAACACTGTTAAAAAATTCGAACAGTTGCCCGTAAAGTTGGGCAAACTCAATCCGGCCTATTTCCTAATGATCGCCACCTGTGAGGACATGGCTATTACCCAGATTGAAGGCTCCTTCCCGCAGGACCCGATCAAGGACCCGAAGCTAAGGGAAGAGTTCATTAAGAACTGGATCTCGGTCCCGGATAAGAAATTCCATGAGTGGTTCCGGCAGTGGGAAAAACGTGATCAGTTGCCCGACCAGGCGATGATCGAAATTAGTGATTGGAATGAGTGCATGCACTATTTGGATGATTCCTTGGGGCTTTGCGGATTTGTGTCCTCATTCAGAGGCCAGTTTGGCGGCACCACAGGATATCATGTATGGAATATGCCGCAGATAATCACCCATACGTTAGGGATCGAGTTTGACAAAGACAAGTTATGGGAAGTCTTCCAGAGGAACCGGACTCTTGTCAGAGCCCTCAATAACAGATTGGGACTGAGGAGATTCATGGAGAGGCCGCCGGAGGATCATTGGGCGGTAAGGGATGAGGAGTATGAGCAGCAGCTACTGACCAAATATTATGACTTCAAAGGTTGGACCTTTGATGGGATTCCTACCAAAGAGACCCTGGAGAAATTGGATTTGGGCTACGTGGCGGAAGACCTCATCAAGAGGGACATTTTGACTGGAGATGAAGTGACTGCCCTCAAAGATGACAAGGCCAAGAAAGAGAAGGAATAAAGGAAGGGGGCTTCGCCGTGGAGAGCAAAAGGAAAAAAACAAAAATAATCAAAGACATAAAGGTGGATACCAAGAAATGTGTGGGTTGCAGGGCATGTGAAATAGCGTGCTCCGCCTTCCACGCCACACCGAAATATAGCTCGCTTAATCCCGCTCGTTCCCGAATCATGGTCGTCATGGACGAAACGCGAGATATATTTGTACCAATACGGGCCGGTGAGTATACCCAAGCGGAATGTAACGGGAGAAACCGTTACGTGATCGATGGCAAGGAGTACGACGAGTGCACCTTCTGCCCGGCCTCCTGCCCGTCGAGGGGTGCATTCAGAGAACCGGATTCAGGTCTCCCGCTTAAGTGCGATATGTGTGAAAATGATCCGCCCGTGGAAGTGCCTATGTGCGTGGACGCATGCACGTTTGATGCCTTGATCTACGAAGAAAGGGAAGAGGAGGTCGAAGAAGTAAAAGAGAAGCGGGAAGATGATATGGAGCTCGCATTCAAATCCTTGGTAAAAAAGCACGGATTGAAGAAGGTAAAGGATACCTTTGCCCGATTGTCGAAAGGATAGAGGGAGAGGATACAAGGATTCAAGTGATTATAAAAGCGAATATCGAATATCGAACAAGGAATGTCGAATTACGAAGTTATTTTTTCCCTTCGATATTCATTATTCCTTGTTCGATATTCTGCGGTTCTTTTTGAAGAAACAAATATTGAACCATGAAAGAGGATTAATAAATTGTGGAGACAGTAGCCCCTTTAGAAGAAGTATTGGAACTCATACAAGAGACCGGCGGGGAGTCCAACAAATTCTGCTTTCAGTGTGGATTATGTGACACGGTTTGTCCCTGGAACAGGGTGAGGCCCTTTAGTATCCGCAAAATCATCCGGCAGGCCACCTTCGGTTTGACTGAGATAGAAAATGAAGAGATATGGCGTTGCACGACCTGCGGAAGATGCCCTCAGCAGTGCCCTAGGGGAGTCAATCAGATAGAAGTTGGGGTATCCACACGAAGGATAGCCTCGGAGTTTGATGTG
>JAQYVK010000398.1 GCA_030145585.1 Desulfatiglandales bacterium
GATGGTGAATTCGAGACCCAGTTCCTTCAGTTTTGCCTCGCTTGGAATCCCGGTTTTGGAATCCCAACCTCGGACCCTGTAGTAATCTTCAAGGAGTTGTTCTGCCTCAAAGATCTGTCCGGCCGAGGGGCCATCCGGCATGGGTTCTTTCAGAAACCTTTCCGGACAAACGTCATCCTTTCGACCGAATCCTTCACGGACGTTAAACATTCTTTCCAGGTTGAAGACCCTTTCCCCCACCAGGCTCAGGTAATCCGGATCGGAAAACTCCTCACGGCCTGTGGCGGTTGCCAGCAGTTTGCCATAGAGCTCGTTATCTATATAGCGAATGGCGAAATTGCACATGATCCCCAGGTTATAGATGGTTCTGTTATCCTGGTTGAATTTGGCAATTTCGCCTTTTCCTTCCACTGCAAAACGATCAACAGGTTTTCCTTTATAGGGCGCGCCAAAGATCTCTTGGGGGGCATACCCAGCGCAGTGGTCGGCGCCGAGGTTGAGAGTGATATAGTTGAGCCCGTGGGCTTTGGCCCCCCGAGGATCATAGGCTGGAATTTCGAGTCCCTTGACGTGCATGGCATATTGATCACTTCCCTTGCCGATCTGTTGTGCCGCTCCACGGGTCCCTTCGGCCAGGACCGCTCCCAGACCTTCGCGATGGGCTATCTGTCTGATTAATTTCAAAACAGGCTCGTCATTCCCATAGGTCAGTTCCGCACCACCGGTATCTTCTTTGGTGATGATCCCTTTTTCATAGAGTTCATAAGCAAATCCGATGGCTACACCTGTGGAGATGGTATCCAAACCCAGGTCATCGCAGAGCTTGTCTGCGGCAACCGTCAGCCCGATATTCGTGTTCAAAATCGGACCTGTGAATGCCCAAATGGTCTCATACTCCGGCCCTTCACTCCACGCTCCCAAATACCTTCCTTGATCGATCTTCGTAATACTTCCACAATGGAGCATACAATTGTGGCAGGCCGTTTTCCGGACCCGAATCTCGTTAAAAGCTGAGCTGTCTATCTTTTCCAGTTCCGGAGTAACGCCTCCTCGAAAATTTTTCGTAGGGAAGATCCCCAGGACATTGGTAAACTCAGGATTCTGGGTGCCAACCGTGGAGAAATGCTCGAAACCGGGATCCGACTTGTAGCGTTTCACCTGTTCTTTCACAGCGGCCCTAAAACCTTCCGGATCGGCCAGATCAATCTTTTTTTGCCCGCGGACGGCAATGGCCTTGAGGTTCATGGCCCCCATGACAGCGCCCCCGCCTCCGCGCCCGGCAGCGCGACGATCACTGAATATCCCGGCATATTTTACCTTATTTTCTCCGGCCGGCCCGATGCAGGCGAGACGGACTTTTGGGTTGTGCAGTTCTTCCCTTATGAGGGTGTGTGTGTCATCACAATCCAGGCCCCAAAGGTAAGACGCATCCCTTAACTCATATTTACCATCCTGAATCCAGAGAAAAACAGGCCGATCTGCCCTTCCTTTGAAGATGACCATATCAAATCCGGCGTATTTCATCTCTGATGCAAAGAACCCCCCACCACTTGAGGCAAAGTATCCGCCCGTTAGGGGGGACTTAAAAAAGACTTTCCAACGAGAAAAAGATTGGGCGGTGGTGCCTCCCAGAGGACCACTGATAAAGATGAGTTCGTTTTCTTCCCCAAGAGGATCCACTTTTGGTTTCAGGTCATCATAAAGTAGTTTGGCGCCAAATCCCCGCCCACCGACATAATCATGGATGAGTTCCTCACTCAGGGGTTCTTCCTTGAAGGTGCGATCAGTGAGATCTACACGCAAGATTCGATTTTGATACCCGGGCATTCAAAATACCTCCATTATTGGATTTTTATGAAAAACTGTAGGCATATTATCCGAAATCACGGAGCTTTCAAGATTTTTTTAATGCTTCTCCCATTTGGCGAAACTCACCCGACCGGGCAGAGCGACCTGAAGAGTCCTGTTTTCCATACGAAGGGGGTCGGGCCACAGCACCTTATTGATATCTAAAGATTAATGTCCCAGCAGTAGGTGTTTTCAGGGCCTATATCCTCTTTTTCGGCCCCTAAATGGGCGTTATAGGGCGCAGGCCCCTCCCGGAGTTGATACCCTTTTCCGGCTTCCTTGACCTTTCTCCCTTTGGCCCTAAATCCCAAAAGCGCTTTCACCTTCTCAATAAAAGATCTGTTCCCCACTGCGATGCTACCCGTCCATTCATCTTGACGATTCTTCGCTCCTTCTCCCAAGTAATCCTCTACCCATCCACGAAGACTGGTCCTTAGCTGATCATAGGACCCGGTTCCAATTAACCTCTGCAGCCTCGAATAATCGATCAGAATGTTCTTCCTACGGGGTTCCTGGATCTCATTGTAACCGCTGAAAGGCCACATGGATGGATGGCTGACCACACCGGCTCGTACCATATTCGTGTCGATGTAGACCATACATTTTGCCAGATGGTCGCCGCTTTCAACAGCAGTTGCATGATAACGATCTTCCCAGTAGGCTCCTGTTCGAATCTTTCTCTGATTGTATTCTTGCCCAATCCGTCCGGCCACCAATTTCATTGAATTGGGGATGACGTCCCTGTCACCGTCATCGACTACGAGTAGGTGGATGTGGTTAGATGTGACCATATAGTTCAGAATCTTCAATCCATATCTCTTCCTGGCTTGATACAGCCACTGCAAATAACGATACCGATCCTTCGAAAACTTGAGGAGAAATTCTCGTTTATGACACCGATGAGTAATGTGCCAGATGTACCCCGGAATAAAATGTCGTTTTGCTCTAGCCATGATTATCGAAGAAAAACGATCTTTTTGACCTCGAAAAACTCAATATAGGCCTATTTCAGAGGGCAGAATTAACATTAGTCTGAACTATATCAGGCACTTCGCGTGGCCCGACCCCATTACATCTGGACCCCATTACCCATTACCTGACGCGTTCCTAAGTTTAAATCCTCGCTTTTTGAGATAAGAAAACATATGGCCTAAATACCAATAGCCTCTAATTTTATCTTTTTTAGTAAGATTGTCTCCCTTTTCACGGAAATATTTAAAAACAAAAATCCAAACAAAAAGACAGATTAAAACTGTAATGGCATATATTGAATATCTAGTAAAATTCATTTTATTTGCTGTATAGCGGTTGAATTCAGCGGGCGCCAAAGGCGATCCGCTGAAATGATTGGTTGGGTGTTCGCATAACTCAAGACCCTTGCTATCTAAACAAGATGATGCCGCCTGCAATTGCCGTCATTATCCCGATGACTAAGTATAGCTTTTGTGCATCGGCCACACCAAATTTTGTCCAAAACGAATCGGTTGAAAAAATCTTTACTGATAGTGACTTGGCATGAACTTTTCTACCTATACTCCGATGGAAAAACGCCAGAAATACACCAAGGGCGAGGATAACAACGCCCAGCCAGCCCTGGTCACCGACTTCCTCTGTGAGAACATCACGTATAACGATGCCCCAAAAGACCGCGAGAAGAAGTCCAACAAAAGTAACGATTGATATACCAAACTTTGACATGGGAAAAATCAGCAAAACTAAAAAATATTAGATGGATGATCTCTATTTTGACACTCAACGTGAAGTTTACCGGGAGCCGGCAGTTTCGGCGATCCGGTGGAACGGCTGGTTAGAGGTTTACTACGAAACATCCAGCTTTCTCAAGCTTGCTGATCCACATCTCACTGAGAATACGCAGTTCTTCCACAGGATTTACCTTAGCTTTTTCGTCATGCTCCAGTTCGTCGAGGACCTCAAACTCAAAGGAAGATTCTCCATACGATCTCCACTCAGCAAGCAGCTCTCTGTTTCTATGACTCCCAAATTTCAATTCCGTTTTTTGTCTATTAATTCTAGATTGCAAATCAGTACTGAAACCGACGTATGATTTATCGTTATGTTTATTCCTGATTCTATATACTCCCATCGGCCTCTTGGCCCGCTTGTAAACATTCTTTGCTTCCGATCTGTCCATACTATTTTTCCTATTTACCTCTAACGCTCAGCTTGAGAGGTGCGAATGGAGCGCAGCGAAATGAGCATCCTCCTCAAAGCTGTTGTTCGCCGAAAAGTGGCTATTATTCATAATGGGTCCACATACGAATAACTTTAACCGTCTTGATATCATCTATGATTTGATAAACAATTCGATGCTGGATATTAATCCTTCTCGAACAAGCTCCGGCTAGATCACCAACCAATTTTTCATATGGTGGCGGTGTACGATAGGGATCTTCTTTAAGGATATCGAGTAGTCGTTTGGCTTGTGGCTTTAAACCAGAATGGGAGAGTTTCTTGGCGTCTTTTTTAGCTTGTTTTGTGTAAACCAGACGCCAACTCACCAGTCAAGCTCCTCTTCACACTCTTCAACAGGAGTTTTCAAACCCTCACGAATGGATTCCCTCATTTCAGGTATGGAAGCCAGGAATAATGTTTCTTGAATTGCTCTCCAGTCCTCTTCAGAAACGAGGACAGCTGAGTTTCGTTTCCCAATAATTTGGACTGGTTCATGGGAATTCGCTACATCATCAACAAGGGTATAGAGCCGTTTTCTTGCCTCGGTTGCTGTAAGGCTAGACATTTTTTTACCTCCATTATTAAGCGTACGCTATATCGTACGTCAAGTTATGAGGCATGTCAAGTTATTAATCGGCGAACGATCGGCATAAGGCGCGGCGGCTTTTTGCCGTTGGACTTGACCCCTTAAAGTGGACACAAAGTTAAACTTGATATCCCCCTTTTTTCATATTGATCAGGGGAAAGTCCACCACTTATTAAAATTCATTAGCTGAGTGCTGAACGCTTACCGCTGACGCATCCTCATCGGACTTTGGCTCAAATAGGGTTATAGAAAATGGTTGCGGTATTATCTGGGTGTTTATCTTAATATCGTCACGAACCTGCAAAAAAGGAAAGTGTTGTCGAGAAAAAGAACACTGATCAGGACAATGCACAGGTATTAATTTAGTCTATCAGATCCGATTTTGGATGTGCTATAATGGGTTACCTTGATTCATTTATGATGAAGTCATATGAAAAAACCCAAAATAAATAATTACGCCCCCCCCGCCGTCGCTTGCCCACCAGCGGTGGTGGGCCGGCTATGGCGGGCAGGCAAAATGTCGAAAGCACGAAAAACCATTAACCACTTATCTACACTCATTGACACTGATACCGAAGACAGTCCTTCGATGTACTCAGGATGAAGAGTCAGAAGGATTATTTAACATTCCCGTGTTGCGTCTGTTCAAGATTCATGAATCTTGAACAGACGCATGAACCGGTATGGGTGGGCGAAAACCCCTTCACCATGATCGCGAAAGAATGATGGCAAAAAAATACCATAGAGTGATTACAATTGCCGGCTCGGATAGCGGCGGGGGAGCCGGAATCCAGGCAGACTTGAAGACCTTTGCGGCCTTGGGTTGTTACGGGATGTCGGTTATCACGGCCCTTACGGCACAAAACACCCTGGGCGTAACGGATATCCATGCCCCACCGGCATCATTTATTCGGGCCCAACTGGAGGCGGTGTTTGGGGATATCGGGGCGGATGCCATCAAAATCGGAATGCTCTATTCGGGAGAACTGATTGAAACCATCGTGGAACAACTAAAAAAGCATGGTGCGGAAAACATCGTTCTCGATCCTGTCATGGCGGCTCAAAGTGGGGATACTCTGATCCGGTCGGAAGCCATTGATACCATGAAAGAACACCTCCTGCCCTTGGTGACGGTCCTGACTCCCAATCTGCCCGAGGCGGCCTTGTTCCTGAATCGTGAGATCAACACCCTGGAGGAGATGCAGCAAGCCGCCCGGGACCTTGCCGCTTACGGCAGCAGGAGCGTACTGCTTAAAGGGGGGCATTTAACAGGGCATGACGCCAACGATGTGCTTTATATTGGCCCGGAGGACCGCGTCGTGATGCTGCAAGGAGAAAGGGTGAAAACCCGTAATAACCACGGGACAGGCTGTACCCTCTCCTCTGCTGTAGCATCCTTTCTCGCTAAGGGGTATGCCTTGGAGGACGCCGCCAGGGCCGCCAAACAATACCTTCAGGGAGCCATTCAAGCGGGAGCCGAATACAAGATTGGCCAAGGACATGGTCCTGTACATCACTTCTTCAAACACTGGTAGAAAGGCTTCCTGCCGATCAGTGACCTTTCCCAGGCACAGTTCCTGCACTTGATATTTCTTTACGAATGGGGAGTCTGAAGCGTCTTTCGGGTTAAGGACTCCAGAATTGGCCGAAAGGGAAAAAGCATGCTTTTTCAAATGGTTACAATTAAATAAAAGGGAGCAAAGAGTTTCGGGGCTAATAAAAAGGATTGACAGAATTTTTTTCATGAATACATTGTAGGTGTCCGTTACAGTGATTAAGAATGGTTCAACAGGAGGGTAATATGATAGAAGTTACTGAAAAAGCAAACGAAATGATCAAGAAATTCTTCGAGGACAAGGACGAAACCAATCCTATCAGGATATTTCTTTCCCAAGGCGGCTGATCCGGGCCCTCTTTGGGTATGGCTCTGGATGAGCCAAAGGACGACGATGAGATCGTAAAGGACAATGGTTTCACCTATCTTATCAACAAGGAATTATTTGAACAGGCAAAGCCCATTAATGTCGATTTTGTCGATTCTGGAATGGGTCAGGGATTTTCAATTTCCTCTAAGCTGGAAATGGGCGGTGGGGAATGTAGCAGTTCATGCGCCTGCTAAAGGCGGAATTTGTTAAGGTCGCCACGTGATTAATCTTGTGATGAATAAGTTCCAAGATCTTCGTGGCGGCCTTTTTTATTCGCCTTCGCCAGAATACCCTGTAGCTTGCTTCAGGGATGAATGGTAAGGCGACGCGCTGAAGCCTGCCCGTCACGGACGGGCTAGCGAAGGCGGGGAGCTTCATCCTGTCTCAGACCTCCTCCAAAATCCGCTCATCACTTTTTTAAAAAAAAAATTAAAAAAAAGTCAATTGTGACCCGCAGGTGACGCTAGAGTGAAGCATCTGTGATCGGGGCGCCCTACAATAGGCATAAACGCGAGAGTACCCGAATGAGAAAAAGGTCTTTAAATGAAGACCTGTGCGTAA
>JAQYVK010000399.1 GCA_030145585.1 Desulfatiglandales bacterium
GAAGGTTGGTGGTGGTTGCGACTGATGGCCCTCTTAAAGGCGTCCATATTCTTTATCGGTAGGTCATTGATCTTCAGGATCACATCCCCCCTTTCAAGGCCGATTCTCCCTGCTTCGGAATTCCGCATGACCTCCTCGATGAGTACGCCCTCTTCCTGGCCGTATCTTCTTTTGGTCGTCCGGTCCATCTCACCCACCTTGAGGCCGAGGCGGATAAAGGCCAAACCGATGGCTTGTGCCAGGGGAAACGTGGCGGGATGAACCACGAGATCCTTTCTTTTGCCTTTCCTTGAGATAGTGACTTTCAGAGGATCGCTCGGGGTAAATTCTGAGAGGACCTGTCGATAATCTTCAGGGGATTCCAGCTCGGTCTCCTCTATTTTCAAAAGAACATCCCCTCTTAACAGGCCGGCCCTAACGGCAGGACTGTCCTCCATCACGTCACTCACCAGGACCCCCCCGCCCCCTTTAGGTAGGGAAAAAAAGGTTTCCAACTCCCGGGTGATTTCCTGGATCTCCACACCGATCCAGGGGAATCTCACCTCCCCCGCACGAAGCAGTTCCCTCACAATACGTCTCGCTTTGTTGATCGGGATGGCGAAACCAATTCCTTGGGCCTTCTGATATATGGCCGTGTTGATGCCTATGAGTTCTCCATCGACGTTAAGCAAAGGTCCGCCGCTGTTCCCAGGATTGATGGAGGCGTCCGTCTGTATGAAGTGTCGATAAACTCGCTCATCCGTCCGGACGGACCTCTCCACTGCACTCACAACACCGGTTGTGACGGTATGAGACAGACCGAAGGGATTTCCTATGGCGATGACTGTTTCACCAATCATTAGATCATTGGAATTGCCCATTTCGATCTCGGGCAAACGGCCCTCCATCTCGATCTTGAGTACCGCCAGATCCGAACGGGGGTCTGAGCCCAATATCCTGGCCTTATATTCCTTATTGTCCGATGCGATAACCTTGATCTCTGCCGCCCTGGCAACAACGTGGTGATTGGTAATGATGTGTCCCTTGCTCCCGTCGATGATTACACCGGAACCCAGACTAGTCCGCGTATATTCCCTCCCGTAAAAGTCCGGGAATAAATCCCTAAAGAAATCATCCCTGGAAAAAGGAAAAAAAGGTCGGACTTGTTCTCGCACCAATGTACTGATATTTACCACGGCCGGGCTCACCTTCTGCACCGCAATGACGACAGGGCTACGACGCGTGGCGCTTTCCACCCGGTCGCACGGGAATAGACCAAGTGAAAGGGTAAAAAAAAGAAAAATAGTGGTGTCTTTTATCAGTCTTTTATGGATGGATTTTTTCATCAGACAGTTGTCGCATTAATCAATGATTTTTTCCGCTATTCTTATGGATCGATAAGATTTAAATATCACATAAAGCAAGTCCGGTCAAAATAAAGAATCCACGCCTAAACCATGTTGCCTTTATTCGTCCTCTAAAATGGGCTTCCCCTAAAAGTGAGGTGCTACCCTTCAAAAATAAGCACTTAATTTCGATTGCCAAGATCTTCACCCCAAGTAATAGGCAAGATCGTAAAAAGGGCTTTAAATCCGAGCTGAACTTAAATTGACCCAACCAATTTAAAAGAATGATATGCCAATGTAAATCTTAACAACTATCTAGCCGGTGGCCTTTGAAATGACTAGAAGCCATCTCAAAAAAAGAAAAATAGTTCGAGGTCAAGGAGGGCGCCGGATCGTAACCGGAGGAATATATGTAAATATTTTGAGGATTACGATTCAAGCCGGACGCAGAGATCGGGCTATTTGGCTTTTTTGAGATGGCTTCTAATGTCTTGGCAAAGTAATGGATAAAAGGTATAATTAGGCCCCTCAAAGGCTTTCGTGATATTATCACACGGATAGGAGAAAAACTTATGAAGCGTAACTGTGTAATTTTTCTCATAACACTGGCCATCTTAATGGTCTGGTTTGCCCCAAGCACCGCCACCGTGGAATTGAATGTGGCCAACACCCTAAACCTGACAGAGACACCTCGCGACACGGCTATGTCTCTAAACGGAAAGTATATTTATGTTCTAACGGTGAAAGGCGAAATCCTCATTTACGCCTCGAACGGTAAACTCAAGGAGGCGATTTCCGTAGGTGAGCAGGTTGACAGTATCAAGGTGGGCCCGAGAGAGGATATCCTCCTACTCACCAGTGGAAAGGAAAAGACTGTTCAGATCATCCTCCTGGATTTCATCCAGGAGATCAACATTGCGGGCTCCCCGGTCAAGGGCAACCCGGACGCCCCAGTGGTGGTCGCCACCTTCAACGATTTCCAGTGAACCTACTGCGCAAGGCTCGTGCCTGTACTCGAGCGGGTGCTCGAGAAAAATCCCGACAGTGTGAAACTTGTCTTCAAACACTTTCCTCTGAGAAACAACAAGTTTGCAAGGCCTGCGTCTATTGCCGCCATTGCGGCAGAGAGACAGGGTAAGTTCTGGGAGTTCCACGATCTGCTCTTCAAGGATTATAACCGTTTGAATACACAAAAAGTCAGGGAGATTGCACAGCAACTCAACCTGGACATGGAAAAGTTCGAAAGGGACCAGAAAGACCCTGGGATCGGGAAGATAATTAACCGGGACCTGTCCGAAGGAACCCGGGTCGGGGTCCGAGGAACCCCCACGGTCTTTATCAACGGCAGGCTTTTGAGGAATCGAAGCCAGACCGGTTTCCAGGCCATGATCGAGAAAATGTTAAAAAAGGGGGACCCTCGCCAGGGCCAATAATGGTGCCGACCCGTCCTCTCGCTTGATGCCCAGCTTCAAATAATTGAACTACCTCTAAAAGCGATAAAAAAGAAAGCTGTTGAAGAATTACTTCAACAGCTTTCTTTTTTTAGGGTGACAATCAAGACTTATAAGTTAATGGGTTCATTATTGACACCCAATAGTAATTTTCTTATACTCCTACTCTGAAATAGCGGGTTCTTACCGTCAATCCTACAACTCATTGTTCATTTCAATATGTTCTGTCACAACTCGACATGATTGCCATGGGGTCTCATATTTGGTCATTCATGACCCCTTTATAGTCCACGTAGTTTAGAAGGGCGGGAGGAAAAGAAATGGAAGAAGAAATAAAGGCGGTGGAGAGAATCATCGATCTAGTCATCGATTTTTTTGTAAAATACAGCTTTCAGGTGCTCGGGGCGATCATCATTCTCATCGTTGGTGTGATCGTAGCGAAGTGGGTGGCCTCTTTCCTTTTGAAATTTTTAGAGAAGAAAAATCTCGATATTACCCTTTCCAAGTTTCTTGTCAGTTCCGTCAAGTTGATCATCATCGTGTTCGCAACAATCGTCGCCATTGGAAAATTCGGAATCACCATTTCACCCTTCGTTGCCGCATTGGCCGCCATGGCTTTTGGAGTAAGTTTTGCGATCCAAGGTCCGGTCGCAAACTACGGCGCAGGTCTTGTTATTATCTTAACCAGGCCCTTTGTTGTTGGCAACACGATCACCGTTGCAGGGGTCAATGGGGTTGTTGAGGAAATCAAGCTTGGCGTGACCATCCTAACCGATGAAGACGGCGTGATGATTACCATACCCAACAAGCATATCACAGGAGAAATTATCCACAACTCAGAAGAATGGAAGATTGTGGAAGAGGTCGTGGGGATAAGTTATGAAAGCAATCCCGAAGACGCCATCGGGATCGTGAAAAAATCCCTGGACCAATTTGAGGAGATATCTAAAGACCCTCCACCTCAGGTCGGAATCCAAGAATTCGGCGATTCCTCCATCAACATCGGCTACCGTTGTTGGGTTCCTACCAAAAAATATTTTCAGACCCTATATAAACTGAACCTGGCTGTCTATAAGCAGTTGATAGAAAAAGGCGTGGAAATCCCCTTCCCCCAGAGGGACGTTCGTATCGTTTCGGGCTCCGGTGGGGATGGTCTTACGACAACGTCGTGAAGATCAATTGGATTGACACAAATAGGGAATTTCCTTATGCTTACCCTGAAAAGTGAGTATCGATAATCATCTATACGGTGTTTTACTTCTTATTTCGACATGATCTATTACTCATTCGGTATTATTGCGGTAGAGTTCCAAAGCAATATTTGAGGATCATCTCCCGATTAGTTGTAGTTAATTAAGGCCCAATAAGTTGGTTATCTCCAATTGAGTATGTGTGATTCTATAGGGTCCAAGGGGTCGCGCCCGCTACAAAAACGGCGGGCGGGGATTCAAGGATTCAAGTGAAATGCTAAAAAATTACAAAGACTTAAAAGTCTGGAAAAAGTCATACAAACTCTCTTTAGAGATATATAGAATAACAGCAAAATTCCCAAGGGAAGAAATATACGGTCTAACTTCACAGATAAGAAGATCTGTTGTGTCTATTCCTTCTAATACAGCAGAAGGATTTGGAAGAAAGACAACTACCGATTACATTAGGATGCTTTACATATCTTATGGTTCTGTTTGCGAATTGGAGACGCAGATTTTATTAGCAGGGGATTTAGATTTAATTGAAAAAGGTGAATTGGGTTTACTAATAAAAGACATCGAAGAAATCGAAAGAATGTTAAAAGCGCTGATAAAGCCTTTAGAAAACAAACCCTTGAATCCAGCCCGCCTTTTTTGTGGCGGGCCGACCCCCTTCTCCAACTAAATTGGAGAAGAACCATATTTGACAACCATTTGGGAGAAAGTCGAACAATGATTAAGCATTTTGGAAAAATGGCCATTGTAGCTGTCGTCATGGTGCTCCTAGTCGGCACCACGTGGGGACTGTCTGCGACCGCCCAGAAAAAGCCATCCAGTGGGGTGGTCGAAATAACTTCTGCAGAAGAAATAAACCTCCAGAAACTCAAGGCAAAGAGAGCCGAAACTGAGGCATCAACCTCCCTCCCAGATTCAGTCAAAAAGAGCTCTCTGACTTTTCTGGACCAGGCCATTGGCTTTAAAGAACTGACCGAAGTGATCAAGAAAGATGCGGAAAGCTATGCACAAACCATACAGAGGGCCCCAAAGAGAACCAAAGAAATAAAAAACGAATTGAAACGCCCCACACCCCCACTCGAGTCGGAAGAAGTCCTTAAAGAAGTTCAAGCCCTGGATGTGGAAAGCCTTGAGAACAAGATACGTCAGGAGGAGGCAGTACTTATAGAGACCAAAGCCAACCTTACCAAATTAATCGATCAGATTCCGTGGGAGGAAAACGCGCCACAGCTGCTCAGGCAAGGCATTAACAAAGCAAAAGAGCGGCTGAAAGAGGTGCAGAATAAATTAGAGGCTGCCCCTCCACCCAATGAACCGGCCCCGGTGATTGTATCACGTCGTTCCTCCTTACTCACAGAACAAGCCAAGTATCAGGCCGAAATTACCGCCAACGAACAACGCCTGGCCGGACAGAGTGTCTTCTTGTCTCTCTTGAGAGCGGAGCGAGATTTGGCGGAGCTTCAAGTAGGGAAACAGGAGGGTTTCATCAAGGTGTGGAAGGAGATAGCATTAAAACATCTCCAACGTGAAGCAGAACAGGCCGTCATCGGTGCTGAGGTTGCCAAATCTGAGGCATACAAGCTTCCAGAACCGATACAGAATGAATTCGATGAGAACGTCCAGCTAGCCGAGGCCATGGAAAAGGTGATCCGGGAAGAAGCCATAGCGAGCAAAGACCTTGAAAAAAAAGCGGCCAAGGTCAAAGCGCTTGAGCAAGAATATAACCTGGCCCGGGAGCGGGTAAAGATAGGTTTACGCAGTGCAGCGATCGGATTGGCGTTGCGCGAACAGCACCGTTCCCTGCCAAGCTTCTCAGGTTACCGACAAAACTCGGCCCGTCGCCAAACGAGGATGAGCGAAATCCAAACTGCCCACCTCGATGTTGAACGCAGAATGCGCGCCCTGGTTGATTTGGATGTGGAGACCTCCCGCATTCTCAAATCGGTAACCCCCATTCCTGAAGATCAACAGAGCCCCTTAAGAAACAAGGTTATTGGACTGCTGAAAGATCGACGCGAAATGCTCGAAAAGCTGTCCAAAGGGTATCGGCGATATTTCGATGACCTCAAAAACCTGGAATTCCTTGATCACCAAATGGTCAGGGTTGCCGATGAATTTAGATCGTTTCTGAATTTGAGTCTTATGTGGATTCAAAGTTCGAAATTTCTGGGTCCGAGTGATTTAAGGGATCTCCCTGCTGCTGTGGGGTGGATTCTAAATCCTGCCCATTGGGGGCAACTCCTCCAGGACCTCTGGGATTCGTTCATACAAAAACCCGGTTTGTGGGGAATGGCATGGCTGTTCGGCCTTGCGTTGGTGCTTGGTCGAAGAAGGGCTTGGAGAGATATTAAAAAAGTCGCTCAGCGCGTTGGATATGTTGCCACGGATTCATTTCTACTGACTTTACGCGCTTTGGTTGGGACAGCCTTTCTTGCAGCAGGTTGGCCATTCTTGATTGGCCTTATAGGTTGGCAGTTGTCAACCTTGCCAATTCCTAACGATTTTACTTTGGCTGCCATAACTGGATTCAAATCAGTAGCCCTAGCCCTAGCACTATATGGATTCTTTTATTACACCTGCCGCAGCCATGGGCTTGCCCAGGCACACTTTAAATGGTCAGAGGCGGCGCGTTTGACACTTCAGCGAAACCTCTGGCTGTTGTTACGGATACTCCTGCCCCTCGTATTTATCATGCAGATGGAAACAACGGTAGACTATGGAGATTCACTAGGCCGTCTGGCGTTCATGGCCATTACAATAGGTTTTTCATTGTTTTTGTCACGGGTTCTACGATTTTCCGGACCGATCGTTTCAGAAATGATCAAAAACCACCCTAATGGTCTGCTGACTCGTTCGCGTTATGTTTGGTTCCCTCTGGCCGTGGGGTTTCCACTCCTGATGGCGTTTCTTTCGGTCCTTGGCTACTACTATCACACGGCCTTAACGCTTGCAGGCCTGGCGGTTAGAACCTATGAACTCATCCTCGGTTTGGTGATTGTTTATCATTTACTGCTGCGATGGCTGGTTGTTGCAAAAAAACGATTTGCCTATGCGGAGGCTAAAAGAAAGGCGGAAGAAGCGGCACAGGATAAGGAAGCAGAGGAAAAGGCCACTGAGATGGGCCTGGAGAGCGTGGGGGTGGCCGTCGATGACGAAGAGATCACGATAGACGAGATGGATGAGCAGACGCGAAAGCTCCTGCGGACGATTATCGTTTTTGCAACGATCCTGGGTCTATGGATGATCTGGGATCAGGTGCTCCCTGCATTTCGATCCATCGTTGACATCCGACTCTGGAGTTACAGCGGGGAAGTAGAAGGCGTCGCAACGACC